>DAOUSS010000003.1 GCA_030627085.1 Candidatus Stahliibacteriota bacterium
AAACAAAGAAGTTCTTCTTGTTACAAAAAATGGTAGGGCATCCAGAATAAATGAAAATGAGGTGCGAATGATGGGCAGATCTGCCCAAGGTGTCATTGGGATGCGACTTAAAAAGAATGATTATATAGTGACCCTTGTCTCTCCAGGCAAAACGAGCTGTCTCTTTACTGTCACAGAGGACGGTCACGGGAAGAGAGTAAAAGTTCAGAAGATCAGAAAGACCAGGAGAGGAAGCAAAGGGGTGGTTCTGGTTAAAGGCACTGTGGCAGGTGTTGTTCCTGTTGATGATGATTCAGAAGTAATCTGTGTTACACAAAACGGACAGGTCATCAAGATAAAACTAAAAAGAGTGAGAATTATGGGGAGGGCTGCAAAAGGGGTAAAGATCATATTTCTAAAAGAAGCCGATAAGGTCGTAGCAGTGGATAGGGTGGATAAGGAATAGGAAGAGCATTAGGGAGTCAGCTAATCAGTTATCGGTAATCAAGTCATTGTAGGGACAGGGTACATCCCTGTCCGCAATCTTTGTGGTGAATTTTTTTTATGACTGGCTAGGCTTTTTCTGTGCACTTGCAGTATTGGTAGGTGTGTCAAGAAAAAGTCTATCCCTTGCACTATTTCTGGGTGCCATAACACTCGGTTTTTTTACTCTCTCCCCTTTCCAATTGGGTACAGAGATTCTGGGAACACTGAAAGATCCCTCTATAGTCCTGCTGGCAATTGCAGTGGGAATAATCCCATTGATTGGCGGGGTTATGAAAGAGGGGGGAGAGATAGACGGATTGATAAATAATTTCAGAGTTGGCAAAAAGGCATTTCTTGCACTTACGCCTGCCTTGATGGGTATGCTACCAATGCCGGGAGGCGCCCTCCTTTCTGCCCCTATGGTCGAAGAGGCAGGAATTGGCACAGATGAAAAGACAAAGGCCGCAATAAATGTGTGGTTCAGACATCTCTTCATCCTTATATATCCTCTCGCCCCTGCCCTTATTGCATCAACAAAGATTGTAGAACTCACCGTTTATGATGTTATACCATGGCTGGTGCCCGAATTTCTTATTGCGTCTCTTACAGGTTATGTATTTTTTCTACGACGCATAAGGGGAAATATTGATTATGCTTCCCCATTTTCACTCAAAAATCTGCTTATACCGTTGTGCGTTGTCCTTGCCGCTCCCATCCTGGATTTTGCCTTGCGGTTTCTATTAAATTTCCCTATAAAGGAGACTGCCACTGTAATCGCGGTTCTCTTCTCTTTTGCATTATCCATCATCTTCAGTTCCAGAAAGCTTGATTTGAAGAGGATAGTGCTCAGAGCAAGGCCATGGAATTTTACATTCATAATACTGGGGATGTTTATCTTTTTAAACATCTTTATCGCTTCGGATACGGCATCGCGGGTGGCATCTCTCTCGCTCTCGGGCCCTGTTCTTTGTGTGATTGCTGGATTTCTCCTCGGATTGACCACGGGCAGAGTTCAGTTACCGGCATCCATAATATTACCCGTTTATCTCGCTTCTTACGGTTCAATCTCCCCACTCGTGTTTTCTATAACCTATTTCAGCATATTCTGGGGATATATTATATCCCCTGTGCATCCCTGTATTGTTGTGTCGCTTGAATATTTCAATACCCGAATGAAGGACTTCTATCTTCGCATGCTTCCACCTGCCACTATTGTCTTCTTCTTAATACTCATAACATCGTTTTTCCTTATTCCGTGATGTTGATGTAGGGACAGGGCTCGTCCCTGTCCGAGATGGCGCAATTTACCACAAAGTTCACAAAGGACACAAAGTTTAAAAAATAAATAGCTTCTCTTTGTGTGCTTTGTGGTTTAAATAAAAAGAAATAAGTCCTTCTGTATTGATTAAGTTTTACCACACCTGTCTACCGACAGGTAGAAAGTTCACAAAGAATAAGAGATTTATTTAAAAAGTCAACATAATTAATTTCTCTGAAAATTCAAAATCTTGGTGTTCTTCGTGCCTTTGTGGTGAAAAAGGAGGTCATATGCAATTATTTCTGTTACCCTTAATATTCCTTGCATCGGAGATAAAACTCCCCAAAGTGGAAACAGGGGATATGTCTCTTGAGGAAGCAATAAAAAGAAGGAGATCGGTACGAAGTTATGAGAAAACTGAACTCACACTACAACAGCTCTCTCAACTCCTGTGGGCTTCACAGGGCATTACGGATTCTGTGAGGGGATTTCGTTCTGCTCCATCTGCAGGCGCCCTCTATCCCCTCAAGGTATATCTTATCAAAAAAGATGGTATCTTTGAATATATACCATCTTCACATTCAATAGTAAAAAAGGTGGATGGTGATAAAAGAGGAGAACTTTGTAAGGCGGCGCTATGGCAAAGTTTTATAAAGGAGGCGCCTGTAAGTTTTGTCATAACCGCCATATACGAACGCACAACTGTAAAATACAGGGAAAGGGGTATAAGGTATGTGCATATAGAGGTGGGCCACTCTGCCCAGAATATTCACCTTGAGGCAGTTGCTCTGGGGCTCGCATCCGTTCCTGTCGGTGCATTTAAGGACGACGAGGTAAAAAAGGTGCTTTTCCTTCCTCCCTCTGAAGAACCACTGTATATAATCCCTGTGGGATATGCAAGGGGACAATGATGGATTTTTCCCCTTGACAGGTGGGAAAAAATGTAGTATAATATTATTGGATGACGCGAAATTGCAATCCACAGAGATCAGATTATAATGGTAGTTATTTCTATTTTCCAGCCCAACCCCATTCCACTAATTGGCTTGATTGGGCACCACCACCCGATAAGTTGATCCTTAATCGGAAGGAGGGAGCCCCGCCAATTGAATAAGTTTAGCATAAATATGATGTTATTGCGACATAAAAGTTAAAAAACAGGTTGAAATTTGACATTACATATAAAAAGGTAGTGTCAAATAGAATATGAAAGAATATGACAAACCACACCTGCCTGCCGTCAGGCAGGGAGGTCACAGAGTAAATTTAATTCTCTGTGCTCTCCAAAAGAGTTTCCTCTGAAAGATATAACGGAAAAGATAATTGCATGTGCGATTGAGGTTCATTCAAACTTGGGTCCTGGATTATTGGAAAGCGTTTATGAAGAAGCATTGGCATATGAATTTGAGTTGAGGGGAATTAATTTTGAAAGACAAAAAGAGATTATGCTTGAATACAAGGGGAAGAGTATAGGTCCGCATCGGGTAGATTTTTTAATAGAAGGGCAAGTGATATTAGAGATAAAGGCAACAGAGGGAATGAAGAAGATATTTGAGGCACAGGTTTTAACATATATGAAAGCAATAAAGAAAAAAGTGGGACTACTTATAAATTTCAATGTAGAAAGGTTGAAAGACGGGATAAAAAGATTGGTCTTATAAGAGGTCACAGAGGGGAGGGAGAACAATCTTTTGTAATTCCTTAATACTGAACATTCTCTGTGTTCTCTGTGGTTAGATTTTTGACAATACTCTAATAGAGAATAGGAGGGGATATGAAGGACTTAAGTGAACTTCGGATATATAAGCTAGCCGTTGATGTAGGAGAGTTGGTCTGGGAAGGAGTACAGGAATGGGAGAATTTTGCAAAGTGGACAATCGGTAAGCAAGTTGTGGAATCCGCTGATGGTATTTCAGCTACTATGATGGAAGGATACTATCGCAACCAACCTGGAGACAAAAGGAAATTCTTCCAATATGCACTATCATCTGCGAAAGAGACCGAGCTATGGTGCTGGAAAGCAAAAAATCGCAAAATTATGCCTTTGGAAAGGTATTCAGAGATCAAACAGTTGATAGATGACCTCTTGCCTCAATTAGTCAATTTCATAAAATCGATCCACTGATACACCATTCCCTATTAACCATTCGCCATTCACTATTCACTAATCTGCCTACCTACCCGCCTGACGGCAGGCAGGTAAGGAATTGAAACGAGGTAGGGGCGTATTGCAATACGCCCCTACAGTTTAGGTGATAGTTATCGTAAAGCGTGAGGTGTAAATAGTAAATTGGAGGGGGGTAAAGGAATGTAAATTATCCCAGGTTCAAGATGTTTTTTATCTCATCTACGAGTTGGGATACTTTTACTCTCTTCTGTCCAACCCTTGCTTCAAGCCACTTCTTCCTGTCACCTATCTCTTTCTCTATCCTCTCTTTTGCCCGTAAATCCTTTATTGAAACAATATCTTCTTTAAATTCATCCTCACCAATTATTAAAGCAATAGGTATATCTTTCTTATCCGCATACTTCAGTTGTTTTCCAATTCCTTCTTCCCCGAGATAGACCTCTGTATTTATGCCGTTCTCCCTCAATTTAAAGGCAAGTTTATGATATTCAACGAGTTTATCTCTCACCATACAGGTAATGAGGACATCTATATTATTCTTCCTTCGTTTTACAAGTCCCAGTTTCTGCATTGCCAAAACAAGTCTGTCCACACCTATAGATGCGCCTGTAGCAGGTATATCTTTGTCCATAAACTGTCCAATAAGCCTATCGTATCTGCCTCCGCCCATAATACTCCCATATCCGGGTGCGTCCAGAAGTATCGCCTCATACACAGGACCTGTATAATAATCCAATCCTCTTGCTACTACGAAATCAATTACTACCTTATCTTCGTCAATACCAACACCCTCAAGGTATCTGTCTATCTCTCTTAACTCTTCTATTCCCTCACAGTCTCCAAGAAGTAAAGTAACTGAATCGAGAGCCTCTTTTTGAGCCGCCTGCGGGAGCATAATAAACTCTTTTATTTTATCAATCTGTTCTTTTTTTAGAAAAAGTCCCCTTATCTCTGCACCCGATGCATCAACCCTGCCCTCTCCCAATTCAGCAAGAACAGCATCAAGACCCTGTTTGTCAAGTTTATCAATCACACGAAATACCGAATGTGAAAGGGATGGCTCTATGCCAGCAAATCTAATCACCTCTTCTAGTATTTTTCTGTTGTTTATCCTTATCTTGAACCTTGCCACTCCGAGTGCCTTTATGGACTGATACATAGCAGCTATAATCTCTGCATCTGCTATCACAGAAGAGATTCCAACTGTGTCTATATCAAATTGTAGAAACTCCCTGAACCTCCCCTTGTCAGGTTTATCATACCTGAATACTTCCTGTATCTGGTATCTTCTGAATGGCATTTCAAGGTTTTTATATTGTGCTATAACACGAGAAAGAGGGGATGTGAGGTCATACCGCAACCCTATGCTAATCTCATCAGGGTCACGGAAGGTGTATATCTGTTTGTTTGCTTCCTCCCCATACCCTACAAGAATGTCCTTGTATTCAAGGGCAGGAGTTGCGAGTGGAGAGAATCCATAGGATTCATACACCCTCTTTATTGTGGATACTACCTCCTCACGGGCCACTATCTCATCTGAGAATATGTCCTTGAATCCCTTGAGTGTTCTGGGTTCTATCTTTTTCATATTAATTCACCAATTCCTATAGAGGAAGACTTATCAGGTTGTGCAAAAAGTCAAGATATAATTTTGGAGAACTCTCGCAACTTAAAAGTTGCGGCTACCAGATTAACGGGTAATCAAGGCTATGTGGTTCCTCCTACTTATACGAGTCTATAACGAAGGATATACAGCAGACTCTGGCTAAATCAAATTTTACATTTTGATGTTTGACTTTTGGTTTTTTCACAAGATATTATACACCAAAAAACCAGATATGTCAAGAAAAAATTGGGCTCCCACAGAGAACACAAATAGGTTAAATATTAAAATGCAAAATTAAATTCCAAAATCCAAATGACAAACGGAGGTGGATGTTAGTCATTAGGCACTGGTCATTGGCCATTAGTCATTGGGCATTTTATTGGAAATTGGTAATTGGAAATTTGATATTATAATTGGCGTTCTTGGTGTCTTGGTGGTTATGAATATAGAGGAGTATAAAAATACTTGACATTTCCAAAATGGTATGATAAAATAATAGCACTTATGAAAAATATACTTTTAACAGGCAGGCCTGGTATCGGAAAAACAACCCTCATTTTGAAAGTAGTGAAAACTCTAAATATTGACGCAAGGGGATTCTACACACGAGAGATAAGAAAGGGTAGTGCGCGGGTGGGATTTGAGATTGTGGAGATAGGCAAAGACAATGCTAAAAGAGAGAGATTTGCACATATCGATTTTGATAAAAGATACAGGGTAGGCAAGTACGGAGTGAATATATCTATACTCGATGAGATCGGTGTAGAGGCAATAAAAAAGGGCATTGAAGAGAAAAAACTGATAATTATAGATGAAATCGGAAGGATGGAGTTATATTCAAAAAGATTCCGGGAGATGGTTATCCTTGCTCTAAATTCGTCATCGCCCGTCTTGACAACCATCACTATGAGCCCTCTTCCATTCGTACAGGATATTAAGCAAAGAAAAGATGTGACTATTTTAGAGATAACAAGAGACAACAGGAATAAGCTTTCAGATGAGATTATCACAAACTTTCAAGCCCTTCCATAAATTTCGGTCATTTCCCTGAGCTTTCGTTTCAGCGCCGGTGTTATCTCGTCAGGTAGAAGTCGCCACTCCCAATTTCCTTTGGAGGTAGCAGGTCGGTTCATTCGAGCCTCTTCTCCCAGACCGAGAATATCCTGCATAGGAAAGATAACCATATTTGCAACAGACATCATAGTAAGTCGAATTAATTCCCAGTGAAGTTCTTCAAAAGGTACCTCTCTCCCTATATAACAAAACAATCTCTTTCTTTCGTTAGACTTTGCTTCTCTCTCAAACCATCCCTTTATTGTATTATTGTCATGAGTCCCTGTATAGAAAACACAGTTTCTCACTACATTATGGGGTATGTAAGGATTTTGGGGGAAGCTTTCACCAAATGCAAAGAGAAGAACCTTCATTCCCGGGAACTTGTAACGCTTCATTACATCTCTTACATCAGGTGTGATGACACCAAGGTCTTCAGCAATGATAGGTAAATGGGGAAATCTATCTTTAAGTTTATTAAAGAAATCCATTGCTGGAGCCTTTATCCACTTGCCGTTAACAGCGGTCTTTTCTGTTGCCGGAACTTCCCAGTAGGCAACAAAGCCACGAAAATGGTCAACCCTTACAAAATCGAATAAATTCAGATTATGCTCTATTCTCCGCAACCACCAATCATACCCCTTCTCCTTTAACATTTCCCAGTTATACAATGGATTTCCCCATAGTTGCCCCGTTTCACTGAAATAGTCCGGGGGCACACCGGCAACAACGTAAGGTCTTTTTTCGTTGTCAAGTTTAAATATCTCATGATGAGACCAGAGGTCCACACTATCATAACTGACATAAATAGGTATATCTCCCATGATTTTAATACCTTTTTTATTAGAATATCTTCTGAGAGACAACCACTGTCTTGCAAAGACATATTGAATAAATTTTTCCCTCTCAATTTCATTATGAAGTTTCTCTTTTAAAGACCGCAAAGCCTCCGGCTGTTTATCCCGTATCTCAGTCGGCCATTCGCACCAAGCCTGACCGCGGAAATATACTTTAAGTGCAAGAAAAAGGGCATAATCTTCAAGCCAATAAGAATTTCCTGTACAGAATTCCTTGTATTCACGATTATTTCTCATCTTTTTAAAGCGCTCATAAGCAAGATTAAGAAGGTTTTTCTTGTAATTGCTAACCCCTTCATAATCGACTTTATCAGCGGGGAATTCAGATAAAGAAGAAATGTCCTCTCTTTTAACTAAACCGTCTCTTTCTAAAAGTTCCGGGCTTATTAGTAATGAGTTTCCTGCAAAAGCAGATATCGTGCCGTAAGGGGAATTACCATAGACTAAATCTGTTGAGGCGAGAGGAAGAATCTGCCATAGACTCTGTTTGGTCTCAACAAGAAAATCGGCAAATCTGTAAGCCTCCGGTCCCATATCCCCGATGCCGTATGGGGAAGGAAGGGATGTAATATGTAAAAGAATACCGCTTCCTCTTTTCATCATATAATTAAGTCGTTGAGTCATCGGGTCGTTGAGTCATTGGGTCATTGAGTCATTGGGTCGTTGGGTCCACAGGACGCTAAGACCCTACGACGCTAAGACGCTATGACGCTAAGACGCTATGACGCTATTACCTCCCATCCTTTTGTAAATCTTATTGTATTCAAGAATCATCCTGTGGGTATTGAAGTAAGATGCGTTTATTGCAATTGCGTTTTTCATTATCTCTGCCCATTTCGTTCTATTATGATAAAATACAGGCAGAATTTCGTTTCCCAGTTTGTCGTAAAGGTTTTCTGCGTCGTCGGTCAAACTCCAGCCTGTTATTCCCTCGTTACATCCTTCAATCCACCATCCATCCAGCGTAGACAGAGAGGGAATCCCATTATGGGCTGCTTTCATACCGCTCGTTCCACATGCTTCCAGTGGCGGTTTCGGATTGTTAAGCCAGAGGTCCACTCCCTGTGTGAGAAGTTTTGCAATCCCAATATTATAGTTCTCAATGTATGTTACCTTTATCTTCCCATTTAACTCTCTGGCAATGTTTATTACTCGTTTTATTATACTTTTTCCCTCATTGTCATGTGGGTGTGCCTTGCCGGAGAATATTATTTGAATATCTCCCAAGCTCTTTAACCTGTCTAGATTTGAAAATATGATATCTGCCCTTTTATAACCAATAAATCGACGCGCAAACCCTATCGTAAAAGTGTTAAGGTTAAAATCACTTTTCACAAATTCAAGTAACCTCTTTTTTGCCTTTATATGGGAGGACCATATTACTTCTGGGGGAACTCTCTCGGCCCCTCCAAGAAGATGAGGATCTTCTCTCCATCCGGGTGTATACTCATCAAACAGGGTAGCAAATTCTGGTGATGTCCAGGTAGCAGAATGAACTCCGTTTGTAATTCCATCAATATTGTCCCTTTTAAACATCTGCCTTGAGACATCCCTGTGCCTTTTTGATACACCATTAACATAACCTGAACCATAAAACGCAAGTTCTGTCATATCGAGTTCCCTGTCCCACTCCGGAAAAAATTCTTTTACAAGATTTGTCTCAAATCTATCATGCCCGGCTGGTATTGGTGTGTGAATGGTAAAAAGGCATCTGTTTTTTATTTCATCAATACTCATCTTCTTTGACAATTCGTGTATAATAAGCGCAGAATGGCTTTCATTCATATGATAAACTGCATCTTTAATCCCGAGTTTCTTCAACATCCTAATACCTCCAATACCAAACACAATCTCCTGCATAAGTCGGTACCTCTTATCTCCTCTGTAGAGATATTGTGTTATTTTTCTCGTTTCGGGACTGTTCTCTGGAAGATCGGTATCCAGAAAGTAGACAGGAACCTTGTAACCAGATATTCCTTCTATCTCGTATTTCCACGCCCCAATCGCCACATTTTCATCTCCAATGTCCACATAAACCCGGTGTGGAAGAAACTCCATTACATCCGTTGGATTCCACTCCTCTGGTAATTCCTCCTGCGTTCCATCCTCCCTCAGTCTCTGTCTGAAGTATCCCCGGTGATAGATAAGGGTAACTCCAACAATTGGAATTTTGAGGTCTGCTGCAGATCTCAGCGTATCCCCGGCAAGAATGCCGAGACCACCACTATAAGTGGGAATTTTTTTATCAATACCTATCGCCATTGAAAAATATGCAATCATAATATTAAGTCTTAGAGTCTTGGAGTCATAGAGTCTTAGCGTCGTAGAGTCATGGAAAACTTAAATATGTCGTTTGAGGGATCTGTTAAGATATTTAATCATACCGGAACCGAGTTGTGAAACTTTTTCTGCTTGATTATAGACGGCCTCTTTTTCGTCCTTTGTCAAGTATTTTTGGTCTAATGCTGCGTAACAAAGACTTTGAACTTCCGCTGCCGACCCCTTAGAAATCCATAAACCTCTCAAAAATTCTTTATCTGTCTCTCTTGCAAACCCCTCGGCTATATTGGACATTGAAGAAACAGCTGCTGATGAAAACTGGCCAGAAAACCTCAAGTCTGTGGAAAGAGCGAGATTTGCCCTTATTGCATCGTAAACCATTTTTACCAATTTCCGAGCCTCTTTCCAGCACTCCAAGTCCTCAAATCTCTCAATTTTCATAAAACCTCCATAACACAATGACACTACAACTCAAAGACGCAACGACACTATGACTCTATGACGCAATGACTTATTTCACTATCGGTTTGTCTAAGAAATTCGGGGGTATTCTTCCTGAAAGGATATATATATTCTTCAATGTCTCTCTATACATTTCATCCCATTTCTCATCCCCTTCAGGTGTCTCCATGTCTTCACCCAACCACCAGAACCAGTCAGAACCTTCCGCTGCATAAAGTTCTTCCCATACCTCCTCTGGTATATTATCCCATCTTTCCATATCCCTTCTAACCCTCAATAGATACTCCCACGCCTTGTTCTCTTCATCCTCACCTATCCATATATCAAAATTGCCATTTATCCATGAGCCGGCAGCGAGGTCGTTCAGAATATGCAAAGGTAGATTTTCATTTAAAAATTCACTAACAGTAAGAGTTTTTACCCAATCTGCTTCTTCTATTTTTGAATAGAATGAATGAAAGAATTCCTTTCCATCTTCTTTATATGTCTCCCATGCATTCTCTCCGTCCATAATAATGCATACACATACAGGTTCATTTGTATCTTTGAACCTTTTATGTATTTCATAAAGCCTTCCAAGGAGGTCATTCGCTGCTGCCTTACCGGGCATAGAATTGTATCTGAATCCAATATCGTCAGAGAGCCTTGTATCCCTGAAGATAATTTGCACCTCCCTCTTATCAAATCTCGCTCTGTATGGTCTGTATTTATCCCGTTCACTAACTTCTCTATTGAGTGATTTTGCAAGTATCTGTTCACCTGTGGCTATCCACCTTACTCCTTTGTTAGCAAATATTGGAATTATTTGTTTTGCCACGGAACCCTCTGATGGCCACATACCCACGGGTTTTTTACCAAAAATCTTCTTGTAAAAATCTACGGATTTTTTTACCTGAACAGCAGCATCCTGTGGATATGAAAATCTGAATGGCAGTTTTTTGTGATAAAGGTCCGTATCATATAGGAGGGGAATGATGGGATGATAGAAGGGTGTGGTTGTAACCTCTATCTTTCCCTCATCCATAAGCCTTTTATGGAGGGGTACTATCGCCTTCATAATCTCTACACCCTTATCAAGAACTTCACGTTTATCCTCTTCTGTAAAATCTCTCTTCTTTTCAATCAGATTCCTTACTGTGATTCTCTTGCCGGTTACAAGTTCAACCTCATTTTTTTGAAATGATGGGTCAAACCACGCAAGATTATACCATACCTGCAGGTCTCTAAAATCTTCCACAGAATAATTCCTTAAAGTAGCTTCTATGTCCATTTCTCCGTTTTTTATAATCCTCTTTTCATAAAGTTCCCTGTATCTGGGATGAGGGTCTATCAGATTTTCTTTATTTAGTGCGAAAAAGTTCATAAGAATATATTCCTTATCCTCTTTTGTAAGAAGTTCAGCAGGTTTCATAGTTACTTGCATACATTTATCAACAGGCCTACCATTTTCATATATATCTATCTCATCAAGAATTTGTAAGAGTAAGGAAGGAGTGAGGTTGATTGTAAAATGGACATTGAGATAGTCCTCCAAGATTGCTGCCATATCATAGTAATCCTTTGTTGAATGAAGCCTTACCCAGGGTTTCTCATATATACCTGTCTTTCTATCCTTAAAATATCTCGGTTGGTGTTGATGCCACATAATTAGAAGATTGATGGGCTTACCTACCCTTTTTAGTTCTGCTGGTCTGGTCATTTTCTCTCCCTCTCCTACCACTATAACGGAATTAAACCCCTGAAATCCATCCGGTGACTTATCTGGATTTTTGGGGTCAGGTATCCAGTTCCCATTCACTATAAACTTATATTGATAAGTTCCTGGTAAAAGGTCCAAGGATATTCTCCATAGATTTCCATCGTTTTCCATAAGAGTGCCGCTCCAGCCATTGAACTCTCCAGCAATCTGGACAGATTTTGCATCTGGTGCATCGAGTTGAAATTCAACTTTTTTCATTGAAACTCCCTCCTCTTCTGCAACAATATTTGCCACATCTCCTGTTCTTAATATAAATATGTCTCCCTCAAGAGGGTTGAGGGTTATAACAAGCCTTTCATAAGCCCTTATCGTATTACCTGTTATTGCCTCCTCCCATACACCCGGCGCCTGTATGCTCAATACTCTCTTTCTGTCTGATTTATTAAGAGCAACGATCACGCCATCTTTCCCATCTTCCAGAAGATATACATATATATCTTTCTCCAAAAGGATTCTCTTTTCCCTACCCCTTCTTATAACACTGTTTTCGTTTCTTATATGGAGCAATCTGGATACATATTGAAGCGTCTCTTTTTCCATTTCATTTAATTCATCTTCAAACTTCATCATTCTGCGATTGTCAGGGTCACCTGCGCCGGGCATTCCAAACTCATCACCATAAAGAAGCACAGGCGCCCCCTTTATGGTGAGAAGAAATGTAAGCGCAAGCCGTAATCTTTTATACGATTCTTCTGTCGGCGGAGACGCTCCTTTCCAACCGACCTCTTTCTCATCACCTTCCAGTTTACAGTATGTTATAAATCTCGAAAAATCATGGGTCCCAAGAAACGGACACATTATACTTCCTTTCGGATATACTCTATCAGATTCACTTAATGCATAATCAAGTGCGAAGAAACCCTCCTTACCAGAAAATACATTTCTGAGTGTCCAGTAAAGCGGATAATCAAGTTGTCCATTAAGGAGATCATCTCCAATAAATGCAGCTATCGTTTCTCTGTTGGATATAGTTTCTCCGAAGAGGAAAAAGTCCTTTCCGACTTCTTTGTCCAATCTTTCACGAAATTCTTCCCAGAATACGATCGGCATATGCTTTACAGCATCAAGTCTTGCACCATCCACTCCCGTTTCCTTTATGAGCCATATTGTAGTATCAATGAGTGCCTGCCTCGCCTCTTTTTTCTCATGATTTAAGGTCGGAGCGAACTCATCAAACCAGGTAGTAAAGGGGAACTCATCAAACAACCTGATATTTTTTCTCCCGTCTTCCAATTTAAGTTTTGTAAACCAGTCGGGATGTTCTTTCCACCATGGATGGTCTATATGAACATGATTGAGGACGAGGTCAAGCATAATTTTTATATCATGCTCGTGCGCTTTTTCTACAAGTTCCTTCAACTCCTTCATATTTCCAAATCTCGGTTCGATCTCTGTATGGCTTACAGGCCAATACCCATGATATCCCGTAAACTTGTGGTGTGGAGGTAAGGCATCTCTGTATGCTCCCTCGGGTGCCTTATATACAGGAGATAACCAGATGGCACCTATTCCGAGTGATGTAAAATATCCATCTTCTATCTTCTGGATTATACCTCTGAAATCTCCACCCAAAAAATTGCATCTCGCATCAAGTTCCGGGTCTTTTATGGGAGAATCGTTTGCTACATTCCCATTTTTGAACCTATCAGTTAAGATACAGTATATTACTCTATCCTGCCAGGTGGTAACAGATTTGCACGATTTGAAATCGTGTTTACAATTATCTTGTAGGCACAAATTCAATTTGTGCCCATGATTATAATCTATGATAGATGTCAAAAAAATCAAAGGTATATACATTAGCATTTCCCCTCCTATACATTAGGTCATTTGGTCATTAAGTCATTAGGTCATTAAGCACGATTTGAAATCGTGCCTACATTATTCCTCTTCGAGCAGTTTATTTACTTTTTCCGTTATTACAAATAGGGTTTCTTCTACGGAACGCTTGCCAGATAGAGCTGCTTCCATCTCTTGATTGACAACATTCTCTACTGCCGGGTAATCTGGTATAACAGGTCTCGGAACAGCGGTCTTCATCTGATGAAGAAAGGTCTCAAGATACGGATGTTTTATAATATCAACATCATCAAATGAGTTTACATTCACTGGAATCTGTCCCAGTTCGTTAGCCCATCTTATTTGATTTTCTTTGGAAACAAGAAATTTGAGGAAGTCAAAAGCAAGTTCTTTATCTTTTGTCCCTCTGAATATTACCATATTTGTTCCCCCTACTGTCGTAGCAGTCCCTGCTGGTCCCCTCGGTATCATACCAACACCAAAGTTTATACCTATGTTAAGGAGGGTTTTAATCCTCCAGGGGCCACTCAATACCATCGCGTACTTCTCATTCTGGAAGCCCATATCGGGCTCAACAGCACCCGCTTTCCATGCGCCTGCCTCTATCTTATACTTACTATAGAGGTCTACCTTGAACTGTAAACCCTCTACAGCTTCTTCCGTATTGAGAACACATTTCCCTTTGTCTATAAATCTTGCTCCAAATGTATAGAAGAATGGAAGTGTCCACCATAATGTATTCCTCATACCAAATCCGAATATTTCTTTCTCTACGTCTGTGAGTTTTTCCCCGTAAGAAATAAATTCATCCCAAGTTGACGGCGGCTTCTCAGGGTCAAGTCCTGCCTCCTTAAAAAGCTTTTTGTTGTAAAAGAGACATATACAGTTTGTCTGGTCTGGTATACCATATATCTTGCCATCTATAATGTTTCCAGAGACAGCGGCAGGAACAAGTTCATCCACAAGTTCCCCTGCTCCAAATCCATCGAGAGCACATACCCCACCCCTCAATGCAAGTCTACTCACAAATGCACAGTCCACCCTGGCTATATCAGGGGCTGTACGGGTTGCAAGTGCTGTGAGAACCTTTTGCTCTGTTCCATTAAAGGGTATTCTTTGAATCTCGACCTTTATACCCTTTAGTTCCTCATAATTTTGGACAATCTCCGTGAATGTTCTATACTCCTCATCGTTATAACTCACCCAGATTGAGAGGCTACGAGCCAGAATTATCTGGAATAATACTGTAACTATGAGAAAAACGGTAAAACTTTTCTTCATATAATCCCCTTGTAAAAAACCAAATCAAAATTATCAATTAGCAATTAACATTTCAAAATTATTTCCCGCATTGCCTTTATCTTCCTCCATTGCTAATTGCTAATTTTACATTTTGAATTTTCAAATTATCCCTTTATCGCTCCTTCTGTCAGACCGCGGATGAAGTATCTCTGCGTGAAGAGGAAGAGTATGGCTATCGGAAATATTGATATTGAAGATGCTGCCATCCTGAGTGTATAGAGTTCCTCATGAGCACTCCTGAACATAGCAAGACCAACAGGCACTGTATACATACTCTCTTTTGTGGTGACAATAAGTTGCCACAGGAAGTTATTCCAATGAAACTGAAAACTCAATAAAAATACAGTTGCCACTATAGGCATCGAAAGCGGCAACACAACCCTTCTAATAACCCCAATCTCAGATGCTCCATCTATCCTTGATGCCTCAATAAGCGATGTAGGTATTTGCCGTATAAACTGGGTGAGAAGAAACAATCCAAAAACATTTGCAAGATGTGGAACTACCATCGCCCTGTAAGTGTTTATCCATCCCAATCTCGCAACGAGCACAAACTGGGGAATCATAAACATCATCCCCGGGACCATCATTGCAGAGAGAAAGAGTAGAAATAATCCATTCTTAAAAAAGAATCTTCGCTTTGCAAATGCATACGCTGCAAGGAGAGCAAAAAGGGTTGAAAATGTAGCTCCCAGTATAGCAACTATGAACGAATTGACAAAGTATTTACTAAACCTGTACTGTGTAAGGACTAATTTGAAGTTATCTACCGTCGGGTTCTCCGGGATAATCTTCATAGAAAGACCACTTCCTAGAGGTTTGAAGGATGTTATAACCATCCAGAAAAACGGAAACAACACCACAAATGCAAGAACTATAAGGAAGATGTATATAAGTGCTTTTTTACCCATAATTTATGTTTCCCTTAAAAGCCTCAGGCTTACAAGGGAGATAGCCATTGATATAAGAAGAAGAATAAAGGATATGGCAGCTGCATATCCAAGTTTCAAAGACTCAAAGTTTCTATAAAGATACATGCCTGTCACCCTGGTAGCGCCCACTATATTACCCTTGAAGTTGACCATTGGTCCCCCTCCTGTCATGCCGTAGAACTCGGCAAATGCAGATAAAGCTGCTATAGTGCCTATTATTACAAGAAATAAAATCACGGGCTTGATGAGAGGTATTGTTATATACCTGATTTTCTCAAAATTAGAAGCACCATCTATAGATGCTGCTTCAAAAAGGGATTGAGGTATATTATCCATAGCAGCGATAAAGAGAATCATTCCAAATCCAGCACCCTTAAGAGTCATAGCAATAACTATTGAAGGCATAGCAGTGGACGGAGTTGCAAGTGGAGGTGGAATCTTCAGGCCAATGAAATTGAATGCCCTCATAACCACTCCATAGGGACTTGAATATAGAACTGTCCACACAATTGCAACTACAAATACATCAAGCACAAAAGGAAGAAAGAAACACGTCCTGAATATATTTCTACCTTTTATGTCCTTTCTCATAAGAAATGCGAGAAGGAATGAGAATGCAATACCTATCGGGATTGATAGTATTGCATAATACAATGTCATAAGGAGTGCCCATCCAAATTCAACATCCTTGAAGAGTTTTATATAATTCCCCACACCTACAAGCTTCATACTACCAAAGACATCGTAGAGGTCAGTAACCTTGTGGAAACTGAGGATAAGTGAATAGACAATGGGATAGAGTAAAAAGATACAGAAGATTATAAGAAAAGGGAGTATAAGAGAATAGGATATAAGGCTCTCTCTTACTGAAACGGGATTGTTTTTAAATACTTTTTTCATCTGCGGGTTAGTTGGTAATTAGGGCATTAGGTGATTGGGCTATTGAGGTCATTGCACGATTAAAAATCGTGCCTACATCTACAAGACAATAATTCCTGCAAGCGTAAGTTGAATTCGTGTCTATACTGATATTCCGAGTTCATTATATCATAAAAGAGGAAAGTTGTCAAGAAAAAACTTGACAAACCGCTGAAAATGTTGTATAATTCAGTCTACAATCTCTGCTTTCTCTCTGTTCTCTGTGGTTAAAATTTACAAGGAGGAAGGGTGAGAAAATCTTTTCTTCTCTTTATACTTTTTCCTGTTGTATACCTCTTTGCAGGAACAACTGGAAAGATTACAGGGAGGGTAGTAGACCTGACAACTGGTGAACTCCTCCCTTTTGTTAATGTGGTCGTTGAGGGCACAAATCTTGGAGCTGCCACTGATATTGATGGGTATTATTTTATTCTAAATGTACCCCCGGGTGAGTATACGCTGTCTGCATCTATGATCGGTTACAATCGTATGAGAGTTGAGGGTGTCAGGGTGTCCTTTGATTTCACCAGCGTTTGCAACTTTGAGCTCACCCCGACCATTTTGGAGGGGGAAGAGATTGTGGTGGTTGCCGAACGAGAGATAATAAGACCTGACCTTACATCGAGCCTCGCCGTCGTCGGGGCCGACGATATCGAGACGATGCCCGTACAGAACTTCAGGGATGTATTAAATCTTCAAGCGGGCATCGTCAAGGGACATATAAGGGGTGGGAGGTCTGGAGAGGTTGCCTATCTCATAGATGGAATCTCCGTCACTGACGCATATTCGGGTGACATAGCAGTGGAGGTGGATAACTCTGCTATACAGGAACTTCAGGTCGTGAGTGGTACATTCAATGCAGAATACGGTCAGGCAATGTCTGGTATAGTAAATATTGTGACGAAAGAGGGCAGCAGAAAGTACTCTGGTCAGGTATCATCATGGATCGGAGACTATCTCACAGCAGATGAAAATTTTACAGGATTGAATAAGCTAAATATACTCCAGAATAAGAATCTGCAGAGTACCATCTCAGGCCCGCTTCCCTTCTTAAAGAAAAGAGGGTCGTTCTTTGTCACTACAAGATATTACTACAGTGACGGATGGCTTTATGGAAAGAGAGAGTTTACGCCACAGGGAGAACCTGGTGACGATAAGGTAGTGCCTATGAATTTTTACAATAAGATCTTTGCACAGGGAAAGTTATCCCTCCAGCTGAAAGAAAATATTGAGTTAAATTATTCATACTTTACAGATCATGCGAAATATAAGACATATGACCACTATTTTAAGTATAATCCTGATGGAGACTTCAATAGATCTAAGTCAGGATATAACCATCAATTAACCTTCACCCATATGATAAGCCCAAAGACATTTTACACCCTGAATGCGGCAAGGTTTTACTCTGAATATAAACATTATGTATATGAAGACCCCTATGACCCAAGGTATGTTCATCCCGACCTTCTCACAGCACCTGCGTACTCCTTTGCACAAGGAGGAACAAAAATGCAGAATTTCACAAGATGGAGTAAAACCACTGCGGGAAAGCTTGACATTACATCCCAAATTGGGTCGTCAAACGAGGTAAAAGGAGGCATAGAAACAAGGTTTCACAATCTATTCCTCCATGAATTTGATATAGTGCCAAAGCGCACTGAGACTGGAGAGATTGTGCCGTTTGAACCTGATATACCCGATATTACAGCTCCAAACCATAATAGATATAACAAAAAACCATACGAGTTGTCCTGTTACCTGCAGGATAAAATAGAACTGAAGGATATGATAGTCAATCTTGGCATAAGGTATGACTACTTTGAACCCAATGGTGTTGTGCTTGCCGACCCATCCGACCCGAACATAAACGATCCCTGGAAGCCTGAACACAAGGATATGACACTTGAGGAAAGGGAAGAGATATGGTGGAAGAAGGCATCATCAAAAACCCAAATAAGCCCAAGATTTGGAGTGGCGTACCCTATTACAGACAGGGGTGTTATACACTTCTCATATGGTCACTTCCTTCAAATCCCTCCATTTGAATATCTCTATAAAAATCCGGAGTTCGAGGTGCCAAAAACCTCAGGCATAAGCACGATTTTGGGTAACACAGATCTCGATGCACAGCGCACTGTTATGTATGAAATAGGCCTACAGCAGGCATTTACCGATGATATTGCAACTGATGTAACACTCTTCTATCGTGATATAAGAAACTGGGTAGGAACCTCTCCGGAGATAAACACAGTAATACCGGGAACAAAGTATGTCAAGTATATAAATAAGGACTATGCAAATGTAAGGGGAATAACATTCTCCCTTGACAAGTACCGAATAGATAAATTTGGAGTAAGTCTTGATTATACATACCAGATAGCCGAAGGCACATCCTCAAATCCCGACGATGCATTCAATGACGCAAGAGCGGGAAGAGAGCCAAGAAAAGAGGTAATTCCTTTAAACTGGGATCAGAGCCATACCTTCAACCTCTCAATTCTCTTTGGAAACGCAGGACTTATATTCAGATACGGTTCTGGACTTCCATACACACCGTGGATCGTCCAGGGAACACGAGTTGGACGGACCCTTGCCACTGGATTGAAAGAAAACAGTGAACGCCGACCAACTACAATCACTGCTGATTTTAACTACAGCTATGATATAAAGATAGGAAAGTCCACAGTTTCGTTCATTATAAGAATTCTGAACATCTTTGATACCAGAAATGAAGAGGGAGTATTTACAGATACAGGAAGAGCAACTTACACATTAGAGGAACGTATAGCAGGTGCAGACGCCTCGCCCGAATGGTTCATACGACCCGATTTTTATTCAGAGCCAAGACAGATACAGGTGGGGATGTCGGTAAGGTTCTAAACATAGTTGAATAGTTAATTAGTTGATTAGTTAATTAGTTGATTAGTTGAATGATTGTTTTGGAAATGCTAACAAACTTACCAACTAAACACATTGGGGGGAAGATGAAAAGATATATGATTTTTGCTTTTCTGCTCCTTTATTACTGTCTCTTTGCCCAGACAGGCTCCTTTGAAGAGAGGAAAAAAGGAGTTCACTCGGGCAATCAGGTAAGAACCACATTCTTCAACTATGGTTTAATAGGTAGGATATCTACTGCAGAGGATTTTGGTGGGGAATGGCCAATAAACTCCGGACATGAGTATATCGGCGATGTGAGTGTACTTGTCGGTGCTGAGGTCCCCATAACCATACGGGTGATAGATACAATTATTGGCACAGACACACTTTACCGCGACAGTACAGCAATCATATATTCTGTTGAAGTATCGGATGGTCCGAGGGGTAACAATGAATATTCTCCTGATGGAACTACATTCTGGGGCTGGGAACCAATCGGTGGTTATGCAAATCCTGATACAGACCTCATTGCAGTGAGCCATATAAGGGAATCCTGGCCACCATACTGGCCTGACAGAATGAATGAGATAGATGACCCCGGATGGTCGGGTGCCTGGAATGGATACTTTGGTAAGAATCAGATGAATGCAGACCAGGAAAGTTACTTTGTTATGGACGACAATACTGATGAGGAGTTCTCATTTTATCCGGATTCTACGGATTCAACAAGAAGGGGTCTCGGGCTCCGGGTTGGCGTCAGGGGATTTCAGTGGTCCCATCCACTTGCTCAGGATTGTATATTCTGGCATTACGACATAACAAATCTGGGTACATCTACCCTGAACAAAGTGGTTTTTGGAATGATAGTTGGAACCATAACAGGAGGAGATGGTGATACACAGGATGACTGTGCAGATTTTATAAAAGAAGAAAATATAACATATTCGTATGATTGGGATGGTGTTGGCGCAGGAGGATGGTACCCTGTTGGATACGCAGGTTATGCCTTCTTAGAGAGTCCAGGAGACCCGTATAACGGTTTGGATGATGATGGAGATGGAGCGGATGGACCTGGGCCAGTTTTAACATTACAGGATTTTGAGCCAAAGGTATACGCTGTTGGCGACGATATAGTTCTTATAGATTACAACACACTTGAAAGGACTGTTACCACGATGCCGGATACCGGAATACTCATCTATTTTCGAGGAGACACTCTCAGAATACACCCAGGAGAAACACTTGTAGAAAATTCCCATAACCGCATGGACGATAACCTCAATGGCTTGATAGATGAAAACTCTGACATACATTTGAAATATACTTGCAAATATAAAAACTGGATAACAGGAGAGGGTCTTGACAATCTCCTGATAGACGAGTCAAGAGATGATGGAATTGATAATGATGGAGACTGGGATCCTATGACTGACGACGTGGGCGCAGACGGATGTCCAGGAACAGGGGATACGGGAGAGGGAGATGGAATCCCTACACCGGGAGAACCAAACTTTGACGCCACAGACAAAGACGAGTCTGACCAGATAGGCCTCACATCATTTTACTTCTTTCACCCGTTTAACAAAGTGAAACTAAGAAATGACGAACAGTTATGGAGTTGTATGAAACCAGGGTATTTTAACGCTACAGAGCAGAATGTGGATGGTGATTTCATATATGGCTCTGGATATTTTTCCCTCAAGCCGGGGCAGACAGAAAGATTCTCTATGGCACTCCTTTTCGGGGATAATGCTGACGCCATTGTAAGAACAAAACAGACCGTTCAGCAGATATACAACTGGAATTACAGGTTTGCAAAGGCGCCGGATCTACCAACTCTTAGGGCAGTTCCCGGTGATAAAATGGTAACATTATACTGGAACGATAGGGCTGAATATTCTTTTGACCCGATGACGGGCTACGATTTTGAAGGTTATAAGATATATCGTGCAACCTGGCCAACGTGGGACGATGCAGGTGAGATTACCGATGGTTTTGGTATTGCGAAGTTCAATGTTCCAATCGCCCAGTTTGACCTTAAAGATAGCATTGTGGGGTTTTTTCCTCAGGGTATGGATGGAATTCAATTCTATCTTGGAGATGATACAGGACTTCAGCACTCATTTGTGGATTCGACTGTCCAGAATGGACAGACATACTTCTATGCCGTCACCGCATACGACAGAGGAGATACAGTGCAAAGTATTACACCCTCTGAAACATCAAAGTTCGCTACGATAGACCAGGCAGGACAGGTAATTACTGGTATAAATGTGGTTGCCGTTACTCCTGAGGCGCCCGCTGCTGGATATGTACCCCCATCTTTAGAAGAATTTGAACATCTCTCTGGGTTTGCTACAGGAAAGGCCGAAGTAGAAGTCATTGACCCGAAGGATGTAAGGGATGGACATACATATCAGATCACTTTCAATGACTCTGCTTTTGTTACTAAATTTTTCACACTTGTAGATATCACAGAACTCTATAATCCGGATACCCTTATTAAAGATTCCCCGGAGGTGGAACCCTGGGAAGAGAGAGATATCTGTCACGGACTAAGACTATATCTTGATAATGACCAATATATATCAGTAATTGACAGCGTATCAGGATGGAATGATACAACTCTCCTTCCCGTGGAGAATATAACTACCCTCGTAACTCCTGCGTATCAGGGCAAGAGATATCCTGCAGATTATGCTATAATATTCGGAGAGGGGATAATGGATACATCTATTCATCTCCAGGTTGGTTATCCATATCCTCTAAATCTCCCTGCAGTACCTGTAAACTTCACTATTGTAAACACGAATACTGGAAACAGCGTGGAATTTGCGCTTCATGAAAAAAGCGGAACCGTTGATTCAACCATATCCCCCGAAGAGAGAATAATATTCTTACAGGAAATAGAACCAGATACATCCCTCACTCCAACATGGATTATCAAATTCAGTAAAGATACCCTCGCAACTATTCCAGGGGAAGGTGATACACTTTATATATGCACCACAAAACCCTTCTTATCAAGTGATGTATATGAATTTACTGTTAAGGGAGCATCTATTGATAGAGAACAGGCAAAGTTCGACCTTGAGAAGATAAAAGTGGTACCAAATCCCTATATTGCTGCCGCCACCTGGGAGAAACACAATCCCTATACAACCGGTAGGGGACCGAGAGAACTCCATTTTATTCATTTGCCTGCAAAGTGCACTATAAGGATTTATAATGTAAGGGGAGAACTTATCCAGAAGATAGAGCATGAATCTGAACTGAATGATGGAACTTGCAGGTGGAATATGCTGACAAAGGATAACCTGGATATTTCTTATGGTGTATACTTCTATCACATTGACGCTCCGGGAATTGGAGAAAAGACAGGCAAGTTTGCAGTGATAAAATGAAACTATGCATGGATGAACACAACAAAATTTCAAAATCCGAATTTCTAATTTCCAATGAAAATCCAAATGCCATAACACAGATTACACAGATAAAAACATAGATAACACTGATTTATTTCACAATCTGTGTAATCCAATCAAATCTGTGCCATCTGTGTTTTGGAAATTTAGACATTCTCCAATAATCTCGTGTAATCTTGTGGTTTCAAAATTTTTGCATTTTGATATTTGATTTAACTTTTTGGGGGTGCTATGCGTAAATTTATTTTTGGGCTTATTATTATAGCTACCGTTCTGTACGGGGGTGTCACCAAAGTTGGCACGACTGCTGCCTCCTTTCTTACAATACCTGTGGGACCGAGAGCACTTGGAATGGGCGGTGCGTTTGTCTCGGTTGCAGATGATGCTACTGCTATGTTCTGGAATGTTGCAGGCATCGGAAGGCTTAAAAAAAATGAGATAGTTCTTGTTCACACAAACTGGCTTTTGGATACATACTTTGAATACGCTGGAGTAGTAATTCCAGTCCCAAACTACGGCACCTTGGGTGTAAATTTTACACATATGAATCTTGGAGAGATGGAACAGACAACAGAGCAGGATCCTGATGGGAATGGATTAAAATTTTCTTGCGGCAGTTTCGCAATTGGCCTTTCCTATGCAAGGGCGCTTACAGACAGGTTCGCCATAGGATTCAATGCAAAGTATATACAGGAGAGTATAATGAACTGTGGAGCAACGGGATTTGCTATTGATGTGGGCACTTTATTCAGGACACAGTTTAAGGATGCAAGATTGGGTATGAGTATCTCAAACTTCGGAACGAAGATGCAAATAATGGGAAATGATCTGCTTGTCCAACACGATATAGACCCGGGGCTTGCGGGGAACAATCCATATGTAAATGCTTTTCTCGCAACGGGAAGGTTTGACCTCCCTCTAATTTTAAGGGTTGGTATGTCTATTGACTTAATAAACACGCCTCAGAACCGTCTTACACTATCCTGTGATGCCCTTCACCCAAACGATAATACCGAATCAGTGAACATTGGTACTGAATATGTATTTAACAACTTACTATCTCTGAGAGCGGGCTATAAAGCAATGTATAAAGTGGACTCTGAAGAGGGATTTACCCTCGGTGCAGGACTTTTTACTAATATTGGTAAAGTGGTGAGATTGAAGGTTGATTACGCATATGAATTATTTGGAAGACTAAATAATGTGCAGAAGCTCGCTATAGCTTTGGAATTCTAATACTCGTATTTTTACAATCACGATCTTTTTATAAGTATATACAAACTTATCGTAGATAACCACTGGCTTGTCTTAACAGAACCCTTGCAGGCACAAATTCAATTTGTGCCTGCACGATTTGAATTCGTGCCTATATTCACCGTGTGAAGAATAAGATTCAGATTGTTATTATTTCGTTTTTTTTCCTATTAATGTAAGGCAAACCTTTAGGTTTGCTTACATATGCAAGGCTGACGCCTTGCCCTACAATATTGGTGTAGACTAACTGATATCCTGTCTCTCATGCGGGGTGCTTAGATAGTGAGATTTTATTTTTTTCTTGACAAAATGATGTTTTTGTGATATATTATACAGTAGGATAAATATGAAGGGAGGTAATGCGAAAAGAGAATAGATAAATGATAGGTCTAATTGACAGAGTTCTAATAGGGCTTCACAAAACTAAAGGTCATTGAAATCTGCGGTGTTATGGAATTCCTTGCGAGACAACGGATTACGATAGCACTCATTTCTAGGGAACTTGGCTGAATTTTGCTTCAAATTCATAACGCATTGATACGCAAGGACTTACAAGGTGGAGGTGAAATCAAAAAGCAGGCTGCTTGTAATCCTATAAATAGCAAGGGATTACGAATTTTGTGAAAGGCAAGAGTTCTAAAGAAAGGAGGTGGTAGAGATAAATTGGGGGTTATAACCCAGCGTTGTGTTCAGCGTTTTTGTTGCAGTAGTTATTAGTTATATAGAAAGGAGGTTGTATGGCAAGGAAATTGGGTGTTGCACTCATCGTCTTGCTTATTGCAGGTATGGGATTTGCCCAGAATGAGGTTACATTCAATGTGAATATGAGCGTGCAAGCTATTATGGGGACATTTAATCCCGCAACGGATACAGTCGTGGTAAGGGGAGGTACTGCACCCCTTGCCTGGGATGGGTATGATAATCTTCTTACAGACCCCGAGGGTGACAGCATTTATACGATAACCCTTGATTTTGGAACTGAAACAGGCACTGTGGAGTATAAGTATGTGATGAAGCCCGCAGGTGGGAGTGATGTTTGGGAGAGTGTACCCAACCGTACATTTGAACTTACTGGTAGTCCACTGGTTCTTGATACGGTCTATTTCAGTGACCAGGCAGGAGTTCCTGTTGAGGGAACTGTCATCTTCCAGGTAGATATGAGGGTACAGGAGGCGGTCGGTAATTTCACCCCGGGTGTGGACCACATCACCCTTCGTGGCTCGCCGCCCCCACTTGATTGGGCAGAGACCCCTGACCTTGAAATGGAACCCTGGGATACTATGTATACCAAATCAATTACATTCAATATGCCAAGACACTCAACCATAGAATACAAATATAATCTCGTGCCTGCGGCAGATTGGGGTAATGATAATGTCTATGACGGAACATGGGAATCTGGTGACAACAGGGTAGTAGACTACGACCCGGATGAATCAGGCTATCAGATAGTTCCTCTAAGATACTTTAATGATATAGGTCCTGAAGACATCATTCTGCAGGAAGTGATAGCAATATTCAAGGTGGACCTAAGATATGTATTCTATGCTATTGCAGAACAGGGATACTGGTATGCAGAGGGTGCACTGGATACTGTCTACAGCGTGGATAGTATGTACATCGCAGGCGGAACTTCTCCACTACAATGGGTATGGGATCAGCCAGCTTATCCACCTGAGCTACAGATGAAGGACGATGGCGCATATCCAGATGAGATTGCTGGAGATAGTATCTACACAGTTTTTATCACTTTCCCCGTGGGTACTTCAAAGCGCATAGAACATAAGTACGGTGTCAATGGCTTAGATACTGAGCTTGGTTTTGCCCAGAACCACTTTATCACCATGAGTGATGCTGAAGCCATCTTTCATGTACCACTTGAACTTTTCGGTTCACTCATATGGGCAATCGCTGCCAATGATGATGAGAATGGTGTATCCTTACAGGATGGAGAGGTCGTTGTTGGGAAAGGTGTTGTCACAGTTGCAAACGAATTTGGAGGTCCCAGCTACATTCAGGATTTTGCAGCTGGTATCGCAGTCTATGATGCTACATTTACCGGCTCTGTGAGTGTCGGCAATGAGGTCAAATTCAGTGGAACTGTCAGTAACTACCGTGGATTAACGGAACTTACAGACATTGCCTCGCTTGATGTCTTGAATGAAAGCGTTCCATATGACACACTCCTTATAACCTGCGCTGACTTAGCGGATACGGTGGGTGAACAATATGAGGGAAGATTGGTTAAGATAGAGAATGTTACAACAACGGATGCTTTCCCGGATGCGGGACAGAACGCGAATATAACTATCACAGATGCCACTGGAAGTTGCACTATGAGAATAGATAAGGATACGGATATTGATGGAACCACTGCACCAACAGAATCCTTCGATGTAGTAGGAGTTGTGACACAATACGACTCAGACTCGCCCTACTGGAGTGGATACCAGATTATGCCTCGCACCCTTGGAGATATCCTTGTTGGAATAGAAGAGGAAGAGGGGAGTCCTAAGGTCTACGCACTCTCTCAGAATTATCCAAATCCTTTCAGTTCTGGAACAATAATTAAGTACCAGTTAGCAAAGAGCGGAAAGGTTAGCATAGGTATTTATAACCTCTTGGGAGAGAGGATAGCCACGCTGGTGGATGAACCGCAGAAAGCAGGATACTACAACGCTTACTGGAACGGAAAGGATAGTAAAGGCAATAAGATCGCCTCTGGTATCTACTTCTGCAGAATGGAAGTAAAGACAGAATCTGGAAATTCCAGTTTCACAAGAACGAGGAAACTCGTGATGTTTAAGTAGTCGTTCTCTATGATTGGAACTGAAATTGTTAAAGCAGAAGGGGGAGTATATACTCCCCCTTCTGCGTAAAATACGCATAATGTGGGGCAAACCTTCAGGTTTGCTTACAAACGCAAGGCTAAAGCCTTGCCCTACACTTTCAAACAAACGCAAGGCTAAAGCCTTGCCCTACACTTTCAAGAAGATAAAATGAAAAATTTCCTGTTTATTATTATACTTTTTGCCCTTCCCCTGCTTTCTCAGAATCAGGCGTGGTGGGAACCGGAGAATCCCTCTCCGGGAGATTCTGTAACAATATATTATAACACAAGACTGGGAACACTGCCTGAGAATAGTGACTGGATAAAGCTCCACTGGGGCGTAAATGGATGGACACTTCCTTCAGAGAGTCTGTGGCCACCGAATACTACCCCATGGGAAGATAGCTGTGCCGTTGAATCCCCTATGATACCGGAAGACGACACAATATGGACCATACCACTCACAACTAACGAGATCGTTGAAACAATAGATTTTTGCTTTCATGGTAATACTGATTGGGATAACAACTCCGGAGCAGATTGGCATATATATTTAGGTGAACTCCCAGCGATAATCCCCGTAAGATTTATTCTGGATACCCGTAGCTGTAATTTTTCATATACAGGCTCATCTATAACCGGGGTAAACCTCGCAGGCTCATTCAACGGATGGTCCACTACCGCAATGCCTATGACACAGACGGAGAACCCATATATATGGGAGAGATGGGTTGATCTTTATGAAGGAACGTACGAATATAAATTTGTGATAAATGGCCATGTATGGGTCCCTGACCCCGACAATCCACGCTACACAGGTGAATTCCAGAATGCAGTTGTTATAGTGAAAAAGGATATATGCCCAAAGATAGATATTGAATCTCCACGATGTGGGTCTGTATTTTATGATACCACATCTATAGATGTAATAGCAATTGTGAAAAAGGGAGATGATGGAATACCGATAGACGAATCATCTATTATAGTAATAATCGACAACGATTCCCTATCTTACCTCTTTGACCCTGACAGTCTTATCATCACAGCAAATGCATCTGGACTCTCATACGGCCTTCATCTAATTTCTGTATCTTTATCGGATACGGCAGGCAATGCTACAGAGAAAACATCCTCCTTCGGAATATACCCATCAGGGAGCGGATATCATGCCATTGACGCATTCTATGATGAAAACTACTTATACCCGGATTATGTTGCAGATGGCACATGCGATATAAAGGATCTTAACATAAAAAAGAATGCCGATTCACTTAAATTCACAGTTTTCATCAGAAATCTTTCAGAGTATACGAAACTCGCTATGCAGATATCAACTATGGATGTAGCACCTATGGTTGAAACTTCACTCCCATTGGAAATAAAAACAAGGGAATGGAATGGCAGTGGTGTCTTCCTTACAGTTATAGATCCATCTTCACCATCTTTTAATCCTTCTTTTGATAACAGAATCTATATTCAAAGGTATCCACCAGCGCTGGGTGACTCTATAGATGTAACTGTATCAGGTGATAGCCTTATCTTTAATATCTCTGTCTCACTCCTTGAGAGTATTCTCGGCAGTTACAATGTTCCCTGGTATTTTTACCTATTCTCATTCATTCCTGATTTTGAGCCCGACTCATCTGTTGCTGGGAACGACCTTATTATAGACCCTGATATATACGATGCAGTCTTTTTTGAAACTAAAGACCTTGAAGATAAACTCCTTGCAAATTACATACCTGATGGGTCTTTGGGTGGTCCAAGAATGGCATCACTTGATGGCGTTGGAAGGGGTATTGGAAAGATAGAGGCATACGATATAGACAGCTCGCTCTTCAACCCAGGTCCTGTTGTAAGACTTCTGACCCGTAGCGGGGTTGTATATGACTCTATATACCCAGTTGACGGAACAATAAGTGATGCTGATATAAATGAGGCAATTCTCACCATAAATGGGATAGACACAACAATATCCGTATCTTCAGGATTTTTCTCCGTCCCGATAAGGCTTGTAGAAGGTGATAATATAATATCATGCAGGGCAGAAAATAACGAAGGAGTTGGCTCTTCTCCGTCAATAAATCTTGAACTTTTTGTAGACCATACGCCAAAGGCAGTCATTGATACGGTGTATCTTGAGAGCAATAATATCTATGTCAATGGAAGTACAAGTTATGACCCTGATGGCAATGAACTTACATATCTCTGGTTTCAAGATAGCCTTAATCCGCAGGAGATAATATTCAGCATCCCAAATTCTGCGATAACATCCTTTTCGGTACCATCTGTGAATGGAGAATACTACTTTAATCTTATGGTGGAAGACCCTGACGGAAATCGGGATTTTGCCAGAAGTTTCATAACCGTGAGAGATGGGGATGTAAGCATCGCAGGAACAGATAGTATCGCAGATTGGATAAGAAATGCGATTGTCTATGAGATCTTTCTGCAGTCGTTCAGTGATAAAGGGAATTTTAGGGGGGTGAGTGAAAAAATCTCCCAAATTAAGGACCTCGGGGTAAACTGCATCTGGTTTATGCCGATAAATCCAAGCACATATACAAATGGCTACTCTGTCACAGACTATTATGGCATAAGGACGGATTACGGCACAGAGGAAGATCTCAAGGAACTACTTACGCTTTGCACGGAAAATGGTATAAAAGTAATAATTGACCATGTCGTAAATCACTGCTCAAATCAACATCCCTGGATGGTAGATGCACAGTGTTTTGGAGAATATTCCCACTTCTATAATAATTTTATGTGGGATGCAGGCGGAAATTACCATTACACGGCAGGTGCCGATTTGCCTGATTTGAACTATGGTAATGAACATCTAAAGGAATATCTTCTTGATATGGCAGAATACTGGCTCACCGAATTTGACATATACGGGTTCAGGTGTGATATGGCGTGGGCAGTGGAGCAAAGAGACAATACATACTGGAGGCTATGGAGGAAGAGGCTTAAATCCAAAAAGCCCGAGGTGTTTTTGCTTGCAGAGGCGACTTCAACAGATTTTACATATTTTCAGTCAAGATTTGATGCAGCCTATGATTGGAACCTTCATCACGAGTCACCTGCCAGTTTTGCGAAAATATTTGACGGTGGTGTAACTGGTGAAGATATAAATACGCTTCATAACACCATAGTAAACTATGGATATTCATTCCCAAAGGATAGATTCCCTCTGAGATTTTTAGAAAATCATGATGAGACAAGATATATAGCGTATCATACACCCGAACAGACCAAACTTATGGCAGCCTTGCTTCTCACAATTCCGGGTATTCCACTCATATATTCTGGACAGGAAGTTGGAGAGCTCACCCTTAGAGATAGAATTGACTGGAGTGACCCTAATAACCTGAGACCGTATTATAAAAAACTCTGCTGGATAAGGAATAACTTCTCTTCTATAAGAGAACCGAATATTACACGCATCAATGCATCGTCGCAAACAGTGTACTCTTTTTATAGAAAAAACAGTGAGAATACAGTGATATGTGGTTTTAACTTTTCCCCTGGTGGAAACACAGGCCCATTATCCATACCTATTGATTCACTTGGAATAGAGCCTGACTCGACATACTATATGAATGATGTATTGAGTAACAAGTATAAGCAAGTTTCGGGTTCCGAGCTTTCGAGTTTTGTTGTTAATTTCCCTGGATACGGGGCAAAGATATGGGTGCTCGCGGATTCAATAATAACAGGTGTTGAGAAATCCCCTGTCTATATAAATAAACTCTGTCAAAACTATCCAAATCCATTTAAGGGAACTACAGATATTAGATTCCAGATTTCAGATTTTAGTAAAGTCTCGCTAAAGGTATATGATGTATCTGGAAGACTGGTAAGGACACTTATAGATGGAAAGCTTGAGGCAGGTTCTCACAGTGTAAGATGGAATGGAAGAGACGATAGAGGAAGAAAGGTGGGGAAAGGTATCTATTTCTGTAGACTTACTATCGGTGAGTTTAGAGACACACAGAAGATGGTGCTTTTGAGGTAGCTGATTGCACGATTTGAAATCGTGCCTACATTACCTATACTGCTACTGCTTTCTCGCTGTATCCGAGTGAGAATGCCATAATTATTGCATTACACTCACACTTCTTATAACAGAGCGCACACCCTATACACTTTGAAAGGTCAACCTTGTGTTGCTCTCCTTTTTCTCCTGTTATTGCATCAGTAGGACATACTGATTTACATTCCTCACATCCAGTACAGTTTGTCCCAATCATTGCCCTTGGTCTTGATGCTGCCTTATCTACTATGCACTTTGTCGGACATTTTAAAATACATATTGTCGCATTTTCGCATACAGCAGGGTCTATCCTTGCTAAGTTGTTTTCTACCTTTATCGCACCATAAGGACAGTTCTTCTCACAGAGTTTGCAAGCAATACACCCTGCACTACATACCTTCTTCACCAAAGGCGCTTTTAATCTTGAATTACAGGCAACATATACCTTTTGTGTTTTGGGAATAAGCTCAAGAACATCTCTGGGACACTCTTTAACGCATAATCCACATCCTGTGCACTTATCATCCGCTATGAGAGGTAGTCCATCGTCTCCCATTTTAATTGCATCAAACGGACATACCCTTTCACAGTTCCCATACCCAAGACAGCCATACTCACATCCCTTATTCCCTTTCTGTATCAGGTCTGCAGCAACGCAATCCATAAGACCGTCATAAATAAATCTCTCCTTTGCTTTGTTCTTATCTCCTCCACACCGTAACACTACAACCATTGGTTCAATCTCTGATGGTGCAACACCGAGTATCTCGGAAATTTTTTTATCAATCTCTTCCCCGCCAACAGGACAGAATCCTGCACTCTTGCCAGATTTGGCGAGGGCAGCGGCAAACGCCTCGCATCCAGGATACCCACAGCTACCACAGTTCGTACCTGGCAGTATCTGAATAAGGTTTCTTTCGATTTCTGAATGTGTTACTGCAAGTTTCGTATAGGCAAATGTAAGACCCAGCCCTAATATAAGTCCAAGTCCTCCAAGCACCACAACCGCTGTCATTACTGTCATAAAACCCCCTGCAATAGAGTTAGATTTTGTAAAAACTGATACATCGAAGGTTGTAGGCACAAATTGAATTTGTGCTGTTATTTGCACGGTTTGAAACCGTGCCTACAAGTTGTCCGTGAAGCAAGTTTCTAATCACAGATACAGGGTGTCTTACTACACTTCGGGCATCCATTCTCGTATTTTCTTATAGCGTCTTCCATACTCACATCCACTATATTCGCTATAGAGAAAAGCCAGGCAGTACAGTCAGCCAGTTCCTCCTCAAAATTCTGTTCATTTCTTATTGCCCTTGCGAGTTCACCTACTTCCTCAACAAACCAGGTAAATGTTCCTTCAATCCCCCTGTCTGCATCTTTCCTTAAGTATATCTCTTTTATCTTCTTCTGAAATTCGTCTATGGTCATCTTCTATCCTTTCGCAAGATAAAGTATTGTCAAAAATCTAACCACAGAGAGCACAGAGAATTACAGAGTAATAAAGAATCGCAGAAGATTTTCATCTCTCTCCTCTGTGACCTCTCTCTAAGACCAATTTCTTTGTCCCATTTTTTTAAACCACAAAGAACACAAAGTGTCTTTAACACGAAGTGTCTCTAACCCAGAAGTAGCAGAACCCATTGAGAAAGAATCTAAAATTTGAAAAATCTCCCTGTGTTCTCTTGGAATCTCTGTGAACTCTGTGGTTAAAAAGTAGGCACGATTTCAAATCGTGCAAATTGGCACAAATTGAATTTGTGCCTACAATTTTGGCTTAATGTTTGATGTGTAAAAATCATGCTTTACCAATAAGTTCCATTATCATAGTTGCTGACTCTTCTATCGATTTCGATGTAACATCAATAACCATCCAGCCCATTCCGTTAAATATTTCATTACTGTATTTTATCTCTTCCTTTATTTTGTCTATATCTGTATATCTATCACCCAAGTCTATAATAAGACGACTTGCCCTTGCTGCCCTTATTGCCTGGAGTCTATCAGGTCTTATAGTCAATCCTATAACCTTTCTCCTATTAAGTTCATAAATCTGGCGTGGGAGCTCAACTCTCATTATCACGGGCACATTCGCAATCTTATATCCTCTGTAGGATAGATAGATACTTATAGGTGTCTTTGAGGTTCTGGAAACCCCAACAAGTACAAGGTCAGCAAGGTGTAGATCCTCTGGCTTACATCCGTCGTCATGATTTACCGCGAAATCTATTGCCTCAATCCTTGCAAAATAATCCTCATCAAGATGCCTAAAAAGACCAGGTAGTGCAAGAGGTGAAATCTCAAGAAGGTCGGTGAATCTTGAAAGAATAGGTCCCATAATATCAATTGTAGGGACAGCCCTCTTAATTCCCTCCCTATGCATCACCTTCCTGAACTCTGGAGAAACAAGTGTAAAGACTACAACTCCTTGAACCTTACTGGCTTCCTCAACAACCTCTTTTACCTGCTTTATATCTCTCACATACTGAACTTTGTGAAGTATAGCCTTCGAGGTATCAAATTGAGTAAGAGCAGCCTTTACCACAAGCTCACAGGTGTGTCCTGTAGCATCGGACACAATAAATATATGTCTCTGTCTTCCCGGCATATATAGCCTCAACTACTCCCTGCTTCCAATCTTTTTATCAATTCAGGTATCACTTCAAACAGATCTCCTACTATGCCAAGATCTGCAACCTTAAATATAGGGGCATCCGGATCCTTGTTTATGGCAATGATATAATCCGATGAAGACATTCCTGCAAGATGCTGTATGGAGCCAGATATTCCACAGGCTATATATACCTTTGGTCTCACTGTTTTACCTGTCTGCCCAACCTGGTGAGAATACGGAATCCATCCATCATCCACAGGCGGTCTTGATGAACCAAGCGCTGCTCCAAGCAGGTCTGCAAACTCCTGTAAGAGTGCGAAGTTTTTCGCATTCTGGATACCTCTTCCCCCGGATACAATTATATCAGCATCTTCAAGATTTATCTTCTGTGTCTCATCAAGCACATCTTTCAATAATTCTGTCCGAGATGCTTTGGGTACAAATTCTTCAATTACAACCTCTCCGTTTCTCTTCTGTTCTATTGCCTCCTCCATAACCTTATATCTTACGGTTGCCATCTGGGGCCTTCTGTGTTCGCATATAATTTTTGCCATTATATTTCCGCCGAACGCTGGTCTGGTCTGAACTAAAAGCCCGTCCTCGTTTATATCAAGCCCCGTGCAATCAGCCGTAAGTCCTGTTTTAAGCCGCGCAGCAACTCTCGGGAGAAGACTTCTGCCCTCTGATGTTGCCCCGGCCAAAACTATCTCGGGTTTATATTTCTCTATCAAATAAGCGAGGGCATCGGTATATGGCTCTATCAAAAATTCCTTGAATGTCTCATTCCTTACTATGTAAACTGTATCAGCACCCCTTGCTATTATCCCATCTATAATTTCATCCCTGGTAGGAAACTCTTTATCCACGACCAATACAACAGCCAGTTCTGTATTTAACCTATCCGCCAGCTCTCTACCCTTGGAAAGTAATTCGTATACCACTCTATGAATCCCATTCCTCGTCCTCTCACCGTATACCAATACCTTGTGATAATCTGAAGGAGGATGCAAGTGACTGGTTTCCTTCTCTATTACTATTGCCTCAAAAGGACACTCTGGCACACAGGCACCACACAGATTACAATTGTCAAGGTCTATGCGAGCAATTCCATCTTGTATACTGATTGCCCCATATGGACAGACAGGTACACATGCTTCACATCCATTGCAACTACCCTCAATTACCTTTATTGACATATTACCTCCGAATATCTGTCAGGATGAGATATCTTTTAAAAATTCTATTACCTTATCTGCTGCTTCTTCTCTGGTTCCCACAAATTTCTTTCCCATCTTTTTACGTTCGGGTGTAAATATCTTTATAACCTTTGTGGGAGAACCTAACAATCCAACTCTTTCTTGTTCTGTTTCAATATCATTTAACCCCCAGTGGGGAATTTCTGCACTTTTTGCCTTTATCTTTCCCCGTAAGGATGGCAACCTCGGCACATTTATCTCCTTTACCACTGTAAAAACTGCAGGAAGAGGAGTTTCTATCACCTGATATCCCCACTCTGTCATCCTTTCAACGACCGCTCTCTTTTCATCTATTTCTTCTATCTTTCGCACATAGGTAACCTGCGGAATCCCGAGTAGTTCCGCAATTTCAGGTCCAACCTGTGCGGTGTCTCCATCTATTGCTTGTTTACCACATAGTATCAAATCATAATCTCCTATCTTTTCAATTGCCTTCTTTAGTGTATATGAGGTTGCAAGGGTATCTGCACCCTTGAATTTCACATCGGTAAGGAGAACCGCATTATCCGCACCCATACCTATTGCCTCCCTTAAAACATCTTCTGCCTGAGGCGGTCCCATAGACAGTACAATTACCTCTCCCCCACCTTTCTCCTTTATCTTAATTGCCTCTTCAACAGCATATGCGTCAAGGGGATTCATTATAGACGGTACTCCTTCTCTTATCAGCGTATTTGTTTCAGGGTCTATCTTAATATCCTGTGTATCAGGAACCTGCTTTATACATACAATAATTCTCATACACCGCCCTTCCTTTTGTAGATTAAAATTTAGACATAATCCCGAAATGCTGTAATAATATCGTTGTAGGGACAGACCTTCAGGCCTGCCCGACCTGTCCTGCACGATTTAAAATCCCCGCCTGTGACGGGGCAGGCGTGCCTACAATCTCTCGGATAGATCTAAAAACAACAGGGTAGGTAATCTCACTTCGTAAAAACCATATGCAAGCCTATTAAAAGCAATGCCACACCAAAGACCTTTCGCAGGATTTCATTTGATAGCCCAGTCGCTATTCTTGCACCCAATAAACCACCAACAAAGAATCCCATACATACAAAAAGCGCTATAGTCAAATTCACATAACCCTGTCTATAATAAGTCCATGCAGCAAGTAAGCCAATTGGGGGCACTAACAATGCCAATGTTGTCCCCTGAGCCTGGTGCTGTGATAGACCAAATAAATAAATCAATGCTGGCACGATAACCACACCACCCCCGATACCGATTAAACCGCTTATAACCCCGGCTGTCAAACCAAGCAACACATAAATAATAATATTAATCATCCTTAGTTATTTATTATTATATCTGTCTTCTACTGAAGGGCCTTTATGCAAATTCAAGTAGATCAAACATCTCTTCTTCCTTCTGCTAACCATTTTTCCAATTCCTCAAGTGGTAAGGCATTTATTACATCGCTCTTCTCCACCCATCCCCTTCTTGCTATTCCAATCCCAAATTTAATCTGTGAAAGTTTATCCTTATTATGTGCATCTGAACATATTGAAAATTTTACCCCGTATTTCTTTGCTTCTCTTGAGTTTATATCCGAGAGGTCAAGTCTATCGGGATATCCATTTATCTCAAGTATTGTATTACTTCTTGCAGCCTCTATAAAAATCGTTTTTAGGTTTATTTTGTATTCCTTTCTTCTTGATATCAATATACCCGTTGGGTGAGCAAAGATATGAATATAAGGAAATGCAGAGATCACATCACTGGTAAAATCGTAATCTTTTTTTCTCTGATGGATTGCAAGTGTAACTATATCAAGTTCACGAAGTACTTCCTTTGAGTAGTCAAGTCCCTTAGGTATCAGTTCGAGTTCAATCCCTTTAAATATCCTTAAACCTACCTCCTTTTCAATCCTCTCGCACTCCTTATTCCTCTCAGCCAGTTTTGAGGAAGAAAGACCTCCGGCATATCTTGCCTTCTGTGAATGGTCAGTTATACATATGTATTCGTACCCGAGTTCCTTTGCCTTTTTTGCAATTTCATAGATTGAACTTATCCCATCCGAGTAATTTGAGTGTATATGCAAGTCACCTTTTATATCAGAATACCCTATGAGCTCTGGCAGGGCTCCTTCCAGAGCAGCTTCTATTTCACCTGAATCTTCTCTTATCTCCGGAGGAATCCA
>DAOUSS010000213.1 GCA_030627085.1 Candidatus Stahliibacteriota bacterium
AACCTATAACGGTAAGAAATCCTTCTCTATCCGGCTCTCCGAGACATCTAACCCTTCCCGCCCTTTCATAGAACTCTGCAACGCGCGTGCCAAGATATGCGGGATAACCTTCCTCTCCAGGCATTTCTTCAAGTCTCCCGGATATCTCCCTCATTGCCTCCGCCCACCTTGATGTGGAATCGGCCTGAAGGGTAACACTATAACCCATATCCCTGAAATATTCTGCTATTGTCATCCCTGTATAAACTGATGCCTCTCTTGCTGCCACAGGCATATTTGATGTATTTGCCACGAGGATAGTACGTTTCATAAGCGGCTCGCCGGATTGGGGATCCTTCAATTCCGGGAACTCTATCAATACATCTGTCATCTCATTACCTCTCTCTCCACATCCCACAAATAGTATAATATCAGCTTCTGCCCACTTTGACACCTGATGTTGAATTACTGTCTTTCCCGATCCAAAGGGACCCGGAACACAGGCAGTTCCACCTTTAGCAACCGGGAAGAATGTATCTATTACTCTCTGACCTGTATACATAGGTATATCTGGTGGAAGTTTATCTATGTAGGGTCTTGCTTTCCTTACGGGCCACTTCTGCAGCAAGGTAATATCCCGTTTGCCATTCTCTGTCTCAAGAACACATACAACATCGGTAACAGTAAATTTCCCTTTTTTTATCTCCACAATTCTTCCGGAAATATCAGGGGGAATCATGATTTTATGAGTGACAAGGACGGTCTCCTGCACCTCGCCTATTATATCTCCGCCATTAACCTTATCACCCTCCTTTTTTATCGGTCTAAATTCCCATTTGTGTTCTCTGTCCAGGCCGGGCAGTGATATTCCTCTTGTGATGCTATTACCTACCTGCTTCATAATATCGTCCAATGGTCTTTGAACCCCATCGTATATAGAACCTATAAGACCAGGACCCAATTCAACAGACAGTGGCTCGTGCGTGGAAAATACAGGTTCACCGGGACCAATACCACTTGTTTCTTCGTAGACCTGTATCGAAGCAATATCTCCTTTTAATTCTATTATCTCTCCTATCAGGTTCTTTCCACTCACCCTTACTACATCGTACATCCTTGACCCGCTCATTCCACTCGCTACGACAAGGGGTCCCGAAACTCTTATAATCTCACCTGTCTTGTTCATAGAGACTCCTTTCTCTTCCCCATTATATCCACACCGCACGCCTTTTTGACAAGATTTCTCATGCGTTTTCGGGCAAACTCGGTTGCACCAAGTGGCCCGGGTATAGCAATTATACAGGGAAGTGGCCTTGCAGAAACCTTTTCAAATATAGACTCTGCACCATCCAGGAATTTATCAGAGAGAAAAATAACCCCTACTTCCTCATCAATGAGTTCCATTACCTTCTGGACAAACTCACTCGAAGAGGTTACAGGGTATATCTCAACACCAACTACCTTGAATGGCATTATCACATCATATTCCCCGACTGCAGCAAGTTTTGTAGCCATAATAGATAAGTCATTAGGTCAATGGGTCATTAGTCATTGGGTTATTAGTCATTGGGTTATTAGTCATTGGGTCTGTGGTCTGCTTGCCCCGTTGGCGCGAAGCGACCTTACGGGGTGGTCTTCTGCTTACTGCTTTTCGCCCCGCCTAAGGCGGGACTCCTACCTGCTTACCCAATCAACTACTCAACCAATTAACTACTCAACTCCCTCCTTTCCCTTCCGCATTTCACTTTTCACATTACACATTACACGTTTCACATTCCACATCTCACATTCCACATTCAACATTTCACATTACACATTTCGCATTTCACCTACCATCCATACACCTCCGGCAATCTTTCCTTGAGAATATCCTGTTCTATGCCATAGATACTTGCTGTAAAGAGAAGCCGCAGGGTCCTGAACTCGTTTTCCTTGGCATAGTAGTAAGAAATTACAGGTTCAACACCAAATGTTAGAAATCTCGTAATCTTCAAAAATTCAAGAAATGTATCATCACATAACTTCTCCAGTTTCAGAAATGAATTCTTCTCAAATATTGCAGGCACAGCCTCGCTTAAGATGTGAGAGTAAGGAGTAAATCTAAATCTCTCCCATAAATTCTCTTCTGGCTCGTCATAGGCATTTAGAAATTCATTACAGGAGATAAAACCACCCTCAATTAATCCTCTGGAAAACTTTCTCTTTTCTGTTTTTGCCCACTTTGCCCTTGTAAGTGTCTTTATGTTGGTAAGATCTATATCTATCTTATAGAGTGCATAAAGAAAGAAACTACCCGATTCAAAGGTTTTCTCTCTTTGATAGGCAAAGTAACTTTGATCTATGATTATGTCCAGCATACTGGGATCCTTATCTATATAGTAAGCTTCTACAGCCTTCTCAATTCCTTTTTCATACTGAGATGGAAGTCTTGAATATAACTCCTTTCTGAATATATCTATAACCTCTGAAGTAGGTATATTTCCGTATGGAGAGAGAGTTTCTGGTTCTCTCTCGGTAATCTTTGCCTTGAGGCTTATTTTTATATTATAACTATCAAATCTTGCCTTTAAAAACTGGATTACAGGGGAATCCAAAACCAGTTTATTCATGAGGTAGAAGAGCGCATCTCTTCCACTCTTTATAATAATCTCATAGTCATATGGGGAAGATGGAAGAAAGGGGGCATAGTCCGTATCCTCGAGAGATCTTAGCAATTCTTCGGAAGAGAGTCCTATAAGTCCTGAAACTTTTTGAGAAGAGAGAAGCTTTGTCTCAAGCGCTCTTATTCTCGCCACAGCATAAACATATCTCTCGTCTTCACTCTCAATATGGGGAAATTTAACTACCATTCAACCTGGGTAAATGCACCAGTTACAATTCTTCGTTCACATTTCACATTCCACGTCTCACATTTCACATTGAACATTTCACATTCCACGTCTCACATTTCACATTACACATCTCACCTGTCCCCTGTCACCTAACACCTTACTTAAACAATATATCTACTAATGTAACTTCTAATAACTCTTCTTTCTCTCTGATTATTGTTTCGATCGAGGCGTCTATCCGTGTTTTTTCGCTCTTCAAAACAAATCCTCCCTTTACTGGAATCCTCTCATCTGACAGTTTGAGATGCCAGTTTTTATCTTTGTTCAACTTATCAATAAATTCTTTGGTAATAAATTTTTCATCCTTACCAACAAGAAC
>DAOUSS010000042.1 GCA_030627085.1 Candidatus Stahliibacteriota bacterium
ATTCCTCCATAGTTTTAAAACTACGGCTCTTAACTACATCTCTTACCTCCTCCATAACGGTAAGTATGGTGCCTCTAACAGGGTTCCCTATCGAGTATATTGCCTCTTTCGTTGCGTGGTCCAGTATGGAAGGTATGAGGGACAGCGGTATATACTCTTCTGTGTCAGCTATATCCTTCACGCCGGCAAAAAATTGGGCAAGAATTATCCCCGAATTCCCTCTTGCCCCCATAACTGCCTCCCTTGAAAACACTCGGAGTACATTTTTTAAAGTCCCATTCGTATCTGTTTTAATAGCATACCATCCACTATCTACAGTAAGGTACATATTTGTGCCGGTATCTCCATCAGGGACGGGAAATACATTCAAACTGTTCAAATATTCTTCATTCTCCCTTAATGTCCATCTTGCGAGAGAGAGAATCCTTTTTATATCTTCAGATTTGAGTATCTTCATAATATTTTTTCCTAAGCAAATATCTCCCTTCATTCCTTTAATCTCACAGATATTATCTTTGACACCCCAGGTTCTTCCATTGTTATGCCGTAAAGGTAGTTGGCAGATTCCATGGTTTGCTTATTATGGCTGATAAGAATAAATTGACCGTTTTCTGCTCTCTTCTTTATCAAAGAGAGAAATCTTAACAGGTTCGCATCGTCCAAGGGGGCATCAACCTCGTCAAGTATCATAAAAGGCGTTGGTCTGAGTTTATATACACCAAAAAATAAAGCAATAACAGACAATGTCTTCTCGCCTGTTGACAATTGCTCAACCCTCCTGAGTTTTTTACCTCCGGGTGACACTACTATATCAATGTTGGCTTCGAGAGGATCCCCGGTGCCGAGAACAAGTCTTGCCTCACCACCCTGAAATAGTGTTTGAAAAGTATCATTAAATTTCTTGTTTATCTTCACTATGGCGTCTTTTACCTGAGTACGGGCCTGTCCATCCAATAGTTTTATAGTTTCCTCTATGATCTTCTTCGTCCGCAGTATATCATCCCTTTCATCTTCGAGAAATTTCAGTCTCTCTTTTATCTCCGTATGTTCTTTCATAGCAAGGGGATTTACTATCTGCATGGACTGTATTTTCCTTTCATAGTCTTTCAGTCTCTCTTCTATATTATCAACATGATAAGGCTCATTAGGTCTTTTCACCCCTTTGCTTTCCAGTTCGGCAGTCCGGGTTTCAAGTTTTGCAATCTCAATCTCAAGGGAGTGACGCTTTTCCCGTAAGGAATCCAGCAAATGTCTTGCTCTTTCAACTTCTCTCTCAAGTTCAAAAATATCAGTAATGCCACCAGGAACTACTCTATCGGAATCCTCCTTTATCTCTTTTTTCAAATTTTCAAGTTCTTCTGTGATTTTTTTATATGAGATCTCTATCTCGTTCAGATTTTGTCTTATATCTCTTTCTTTCTCCATCACGGCAGAAAGGTTTTGCCTCATCTCATAGAGATTTTTATCAACTCTCTCTCTTTCTCTTTTTAGAAATTTTAATTCATTTTCAAGGGTGGAAACTTCTACCTCTTTTTTTTTCCTCTCTTTGAACATCCTATCAGCGTTACTAATTTCATCCTCCAGTCCTTTTCTCTCTTCTTCCTTCTTCTTAATGAGTCCTTTTAGACGCAGAAGCGTCTTCTCTGACGATTCTGTATCAAGTTTAATATCCTTCTTCAGTTCCCTTTTCAAATCTCCTATAGTTCTATTCGTTTCATCTAATGCCTTCCTGAGATTTGTTATTCTGATGTTCAACAACGCCCTGTTTCTCTCATAATCTATTCTTTCATTTTGTCTTTTGTTTAATGTATTCCGTTTTTCTTCTATTTCTCTTTCAACATCCGCTAACTCCCTTTCTAATTTACTATTTCCGAGTTTAATCTCAGCCTCTCCAACCTCTAAAATACCAAGATGTGTTAATAATTCTCCATTTTGTGTAATGATTGGGTAGATCACGCCCTTCTTGCGAAGAGCAATTGCAGATTTAATATCCGAAGCCACGGCGAACCTGCGCAGGATTGGCGCTATATCTTCATATCCACTTTTCACCTTAACAAATGATGAGAGATCCTCATAATTTGGGTCTTGATCTATCTCAGATAAAAGCTCAGGGGCTATAAACTTTCTTCTTGTGCCACTCCAAAAATAGATATCTTCAAGTTTGTCTACCAGTATACAAGAGAGTATTGATCCCAATGCCCCATACACGATTCTCTCTTTTCCCTCTCTGGGACTAATTACACTGCCTAATTTTACAAAACCTTCATCAGAAATCGCATCTTTCATATAAGTCAATAATCTCGCCCTTTTCTCCTCAAAGATCCGCAGAGTGTCTCTTAAATTATTTATATCCTCTAAAGGGAGCCTTAAATCTTCATATGATCCTGTTGCTTCTTCAAGTCCCCTCTCGATCTCTTTCTTTTTTCCCTTTGCCTTTTTAAGTTCCTTAAATACAGCTTCTTTTCTCGTCTTATTACTTTCAATCATCGTTCTTGTGGCTATAAGATTTTCCTTTACGGATGTCTCATCTTTCTGTAGGACTTTAATTTCTTCTACAATTTTTTCTCTTCTCTCGTGCAGCGACCTGTCTAACTCCGGTAGTAAATTTAACTCGTTCTTTTGGGTCTCAATACAAGATAAAGTCTTCTTATATTTATCCTCTACATTACTCTTCATCTTACCGACTTCTATTAACTCTTTCGTTATCCTCCCTTTCTCCTTTACAATTTCATTTAATCTCTCTTTAAGATTCCCTTTCCTTTCTCTCAATGACGATTCCTGTTTTTCCAACACAACCATCCTGTTTCTTATTTCTTTCCCTTTTTTTTCGCCATCTTTCCTTTCGCCCATAATAGAGATAATGGATTTTTCTATCATTTTGATTCTGGCTGTGATATTTTTCTCCTTAAGAATTATGGAAGAGATAGTCTTTGAGTTTTCTTCAATCTGTTTTTTTTTGTTTTCTATCAGTAGCCATCGCAGATAACCTGTCTCTGTCATCAGATTCTCGTATCTTGCCGCCTTCCTGGCCTCGCTTCGCAACTTTACCTCTCTTGCAGATATCTCACTTATTAAATTCTCTAATTTCTCTATATCCGTTTTTATACGCTGGAGCCTTGCAAGTGTATTAAGTTTATGGTTTCTATATGTTGCTATACCGGCAATTTCTTCTACTGTTCTTCTCCTGTGCGATGGGTCTCCCGAAAGGATGGAATTAACTTCCTCTCTTGAGAGAAGGGAGTAACCCTGAGGATTTGCTGACTCAAATAGGTCTATAATATCCCTCTGAAGGACTTTCTTAGCATTTATCGTGCATTCATTCTCCCCTGACCTGTGCAATCTTTTAGCGATAACAACCTCACTCGATGGTATAGGTATCACACCGTTGTTAAAGAATTTTAGGGATACTTCTGCTATTCCTTTCTGAGGTCTCCTTTCTGTTCCATGAAATATCAACTCATCCATACTTTTTACACGCAGAAGAGAAGTTTTAGTTTCACCCAGTGTCCATCTAATTGCATCTATAATGTTAGACTTACCACATCCATTTGGTCCAACAATACAATTTATTCCTGGATGGAGATTTATGGTAGTTCTCTGAGGGAAAGATTTAAACCCGGAGATAGTGATAGATTCAAGATACATAGGTGGAAAAGCAAAAAAATAAACAATATCTATTCCAATTTCATTATTCTTGCCTCAAATATATCCTTTATCTCATTGTGTATCTGTTTTATGCTTTTCATGCCATCCAGAAGTACAATTCTATCTGAATTCTCTCTATAAAGTTTAAGATACCCACTTCTGACACGATTATGGAACTCCACGCTTTCTATTTCAAGCCTGTCTCCTCTCTCTATTCTCTTTAAAGCAATCTCAGGTTCAATATCTAACAGGAAGGTCAAATTGGGCATCAACCCGCCCGTAGCAGTTTTATTGAGCTGGTTTACCAGGGCCCTGGATATACTTCTTCCCTCTCCCTGATACGCCACAGAGGCATCTATATATCTATCACAGATAACAGTTTTTCCTTGGGCAAGGGCAGGTTTTATAACTTCCTGAGTGTGTTGAGCCCGCGAGGCGAGATAAAGAAACAATTCCGTATAAGGAACCATGTCAAGATGTCTACGATCAAGAAGTATTTCCCTTATTCTTTCCGATATATCCGACCCACCTGGTTCCCGCGTTAGGACTGAGGAAATACCTTTAGTTTGCAGGTGTTCATACAACAGCTTTGCTTGCACACTCTTGCCGCATCCTTCTATACCTTCAAATGTAATAAGAAATCCTGGCATAAATTAAGCCTTGCGAGTAGAGCCCGCTTTCGCGTACTTCTTAATGAATTCTTCTACCTTGTTTCTTGCTATATCGTCTGTATATTGTATGGGAGGAGACTTCATAAAGTATGAGGAAGGTTCTATTAAACTTCCAGAGAGCCCTGCGTCCATAGCGATCTTGAGTGCCCTTATCGCATCTATAACAACCCCTGCGGAATTTGGAGAGTCCCATACTTCAAGCTTAAGCTCTGCTAAAAGAGGAACATTACCAAATGTGGTTCCTTCAAGTCGTATAAATGCAAACTTTCGATCCTTCAGCCAGGGAACATAATCAGAGGGGCCAACATGAATATTTTCTTCTGAAAGTTTATATGGCAACTGCGATGTTACTGCCTGTGTCTTGGAAATCTTTTTGGATTCAAGTCTCTCTCGTTCGAGCATATTGAGAAAGTCAGTATTTCCTCCTACATTCAACTGATATGTGCGTTCAACCCTAACTCCTCTGTCTTTAAATACATTTGTAAGAACTCGGTGAACTATCGTAGAACCTACCTGTGATTTAATGTCGTCGCCTATAAGAGGTAGTCCAGCCCCCTTGAATTTCTCATCCCAGTACTTCTGAGAAGCTACAAACACAGGTATACAATTGATAAACCCCACACCTGCCTGCAGAATCTGCTCTACATACCACTTTGTTGCTTCTTCACTACCAACTGGTAAATAGTTGATACACATATCGGTTTTTGTCTCTTTCAAAACCCTGATTATATCAACCGTAGAGCCCGGAGCCTTTTTTATAATGGGGGCAAGATACTTACCAATTCCATCGTGTGTCATTCCTCTCAAGACCGGCACATTAAGCTTGGGAACTTCACAGAATTTGTATGTATTATTTGGTTTTGTAAAAATTGCCTCTGCAACGTCCTTTCCAACCTTATTCACATCAATATCAAACGCACAGGAGAATTCTATATCGCTTATTCTATAACCTCCAAAGTTTGTATGCATTATGCCGGGGATGGATTGTCCATCCTTTATATCCTTATAAAAATGAACCCCTTGGACAAGTGAAGAGGCACAGTTGCCCACACCTATAATGCCTACTCTGATTTTATCCATAATACCTCCTGATTAAATTTGTGGTAAACAACCTGAAAGATAATAACACGATATTAGGGTTATATTCTACCACATATTTCATGAAAAGTCAAGTTATTTTTTCCTTGACAGCATAGGAAACTGTAGTTGATAGTATTTTTGGCACTTTGGTAGGGCACTCTTTCCTGCCTGCCGGTAGGCAGGAATGTGACGATAAAATTTTTTCCTTGACATTTGGGGATTTTTGTGTTATAATATTTTCAGATTAGTAATTTTTTGAGGTTCAAAAAAAAGGGGTATATATGGTAAGTTCTCCTTACTCCAAATGTAAACGAGAAGGATAATCTTTTTACACCCTCAATCCTTGAAATACGCAAAGTTGGGGGTATTTTTATTTATGGCTTCTTCTATGCGAGGTTTGTAAGGTTCGTTTGATATTGCCCTGCGTGTCACTGTGATGCGCAGGGCATGACGGCTCGCTTATGAACTTTCAAGATGGGATCCTCGATCTTGATTTTTCTTGTCTATTTTATTCCTATACGGTGTTTGTCTTAACCCTAAAATACGGTGGGGAGGATTTATGTATAGAATTTTAAATATCTTCATTTTGATTTTACTAATGGGTTATCCGTCTGTAGCTCGAGGATGGTCTCCCCCTTTCAGGGTTTCGCCATATAACAGCAATGATATATCCCCGGCGGTATGTGTAGATGGTGAGGGGAGGGTCTGGGTAACATGGTTTAATCCGCGCCGTTTGTATTCCAGGAGTTACTTTGAGGGTGTCTGGTCAGAGGTAATGCTTGTGGACACCACCCCAACTACTTATGGGGAGGTAGTTAGGAGTTCTGCAATGTGTAGAGATACATTGGGACAGGTCTGGGTAACCTGGGTAGATTCAATCGGATTTATTAGAATGAGTTATTTTGAATCTCGAAATCAGGTATGGTGTACTATTGCACAGGACAGTGCAATGAGAGGGGCTTCACCGGGCATCACTTGTGATAGATTAAATAATATCTGGTGCTCCTGGACCGGATTTACCTCACTACTTGATTCAAACTTTTATTTTATGGCAAGCTGTTATGATGGGAATAATTGGACCCGTTTTGACACACTGGCAACACTTGCTCCTTTGATGATGGTAGTAACGACCGGGATTACGACCGACATTTCGGGGTATATATGGGTTTGTTCTGGCTCGGTCTATGCACAATACTTTGATGGAATTGATTGGTCAATGAGAGAGGATATTGCCTATGGTGGTCGTATGGCTCTGCCTACAATATGTGCTGATAGTTCAGGGGGGGTCTGGGTAGCCTATAGTGACAAGATGCATGTCCGATGTGCAGAGGGTGATACCTGGTCAAGCGCAATCCAGTTTCCTCACTCGGATACAACTTATGGGGGCTGGCCACACTCTGACATCTGTTCTGACCCTCAAGGGGGGATATGGGCAGGTTTTTCGGAGGCTCGTAGCTATGGCCGGGACACGATCAAGGTTTGTGGAGCTTATTACCAGAATGGTGAGTGGCATAATCCAACAGTGATAGATATTCCCAGTTTTTGGGGCCATATAGTGTATCCTGTAAATGCTTATGGTGCAGATAAAGTGTGGCTTGTCTGGGAGAACTACAGACAGGGCTATAGTAATGTTTATCTCTCTTATACCTCTGTTCAAGGGGTGGAGGAGGATGATAATTATCAATTAACAATTAGCAATTATCAGTTATCAGTTCATCCAAATCCATCCAGGGACAATACAGTTATTAGTTACGAGTTACGAGTAACAAGCAATGGGTCAAATGACAAACCCGTCACTAATAACTCGTCACTCGTTACTCTCAGCATCTATGATCTTTCTGGCAGGCTCATAAGACGATTTACGATTGACGATTTACGATTCACGAGTATAACCTGGGATGGTCGTGATGGGAAAGGCAAGGAAGTAAAAAGTGGAATCTATTTCGTACGGCTCGAGATAGGTAAAGATGTAAAAACGAGAAAACTGGTATTAGTGAATTAAGTTAATTGATTGCCAGACACAAGGAGGTGCAAAATGTTAGAGAGAAAAGGTTTTCATAGTGTAGCTCTAATCATGATTTGCCTGTTAGGTTATGCAGACTACAGTGCCGGGGCGTGGGTTCCTTTTACCAGAGGAAGTGTAACACCGCCGCAGATTAATTTGATTGAGTCTAACAGTAGCAAAGTTTCCTTTTCTGTAGAAGTTTGCGGGATGAACTCGGAAGATACACTGGTAGAAGGTACACTCTACCAGAAGATAAGTATTCCAGACCATTGGTTTTATGAGGAGACAGGTTTCCCAAAGATACCTGTGGTAAATGTCTTGCTTGCCATTCCAGATTGTGATAGTGTTACCCTAAGTATTACACCCACAGACTCGCTTGAATATGAAAACTATAATGTCTATCCCATGCCCAGATTTGTGGGAGGAGAAGGTTCTCTGTTGAAAGAGGAGTTTACCAAAAATGATAGCATTTACTCAATTGATGCTTACTTCCCGAACAATTTCGGCAGGATAGCTGAATCAGGTGCTATTAGAGAGCAGAAAATAGTAAGGGTAGAGATTTACCCCACTCAGTTTAACCCAGTAACGCACAAACTGAAGGTATACACTGACTACGAGGTAGAACTTACTTTCGCTAACCCGACCTCTGGAGTTAATGAGAATACCGGTATTTTCAGTAATATCTGTGGAAATACTATCCTGAATTATGAATTCTCAGGATTAAATGCCTCAGTTTCAGTAGGAACGGGAGAAAAAGGGAGTGTTACCAGAGTTACAAGTATTCCCAATCCCTGGGCTGGTCCTGCTTGTGATTATCTAATTATCACTTATGACGACTTATTCAACAGTTCCTACCTTGACCAGATAGCTTATCGTCGTGCTAACTACAATGGGTTCGATGTGGTAATTGTCAAAGTAGATGACATCTATGCAAGTTATCCTACTTCTGGTGATTACTGGAATGAGGAATCAATCCGCAACTTCATTCAATCTGTTTATGAAAATGGGACTGCTAATCACACCTACGATGGCAAATTGGGTTATGTCCTCCTTGTAGGTGATGCGAATAATGATTACAACTGGCCTTATGAAGGGGAAGACATGACTGGGCCTCCTACACCAGAATATGAAAACTATGAATTGGTTCCTACATCGTATGTATACCGGCATACCACATGGGTAGGAGGTAACCATCGTTGGGAAGAGCTTGGCGATGCTTCTGACTACTATTATTCTTGTATTACAGAGGAATCAGGAAATTATGACGACTACCCAGATATTATGATTGGGAGGATTTCAGTGGGGAATGAGACGGAACTCTCTACTGTAGCAGATAAAATAGTGAATTATGAGCCACTGCCACTGGAAGCGAGCTGGAGGAAGAACATTTTGTTGGTTGGTGGGGGACCTCGTGGAGGATGGGACACCTGGGATTATTCAGACCCTGAGTTTAATGAAATAGCCGCCGACATAATTCCTTCCGAGTATTGGACTACTTATGTAACGCAACACCTCCCAACAAGTGTTCCCGCGGATGAGATCTTTTACGACGATGTTGCTGCAGACCCTCATGGGTATTTATATGTTCGTCCATTTATTGCTGACAAACTGAATGAGGGTCAGTTAATCACGGATTATATGGGACATGGATGGGCTTGGGATGTTCAGCTTTTGAGACCGGATGAATTAAGTAACGGTGATATTTTAAATGGCGATAGACTGCCATTTATATTTGCTATGGCTTGTGAGACAGGAATGTTTGACCTGACAGAAGAAGGAAATATACATGACCGCCTTCCTTACATTCCCGGTGTCTGGGATTGCGCGGCGGAGATATATATAAACAACTTTGCCTCTGGTGCTATTGCCTATGTGGCAGCATCTCGGGCTGCTTCGGCAGGTTCATTTGGGACAATTGATAGGTATACCCAGGAAGCAATATTTAAGAATCATTCCTATGTTTTGGGTGAGGCAGTGATGGAGGCTAAGCTCAAGACAACAAGCCTTTTATGTAGACGCCAATATAATTTCTTTGGAGATCCAGCATTGAATATTATGTTAGAAGAACCTATAGGTTATACCCAGGATGCTCTCGCAACTGCCCGGAATAATCAGAGGAAATTAGCCAAAGATTCAAATAACAAATTTC
>DAOUSS010000331.1 GCA_030627085.1 Candidatus Stahliibacteriota bacterium
AATTCCCTTATTCGTTTCTTAATGGAACGGTTCTGCATCCGTAAATGCAAAAGAGTTGTTGCGTTAAGCAATTTCTCCAGGAGACAGCTTATGAATTACCATCACATTTCAGGCTCAAGGATTAACATCATCCCTGGTGGGGTGGATATTGAAAGGTTTAAACCTGCCCTTGACAAAAGAGAAGTCAGAAAAAAAATAGATATTCCTGAAGACAAGTTTATTCTCTTCACAGTGCGTAACCTTGTCCCAAGGATGGGACTTGAAAACTTGATTCAGGCGGTAGCTATGCTTAAGGATAGAAATGTAATTCTCGTCATCGGTGGAAAGGGGCCGCTTGAGAGTAAATTAAAGAAACTAACAAGAGAACTTGGATTGGAAGAACGAATCTATTTTACAGGTTTCATAGACGACGAGAAGTTACCGATTTACTATCAGGCTGCTAATCTTTTTGTATTGCCAAGTCTGTGTCTTGAAGGATTTGGGCTTGTGACACTGGAGGCATTATCCTCTGGGCTTCCCGTTCTTGGAACACCTGTTGGAGGGACGAAGGAAATACTGGGTAGATTTGACCCTTCCCTTCTATTTCGGAATACCTCTCCAGAATCTATGGCAGATTCAATATCCAGATATATCAAGCATCCGGGGTTAGAGGAGTTGGGTAAAAGATGCAGGGAATTCGTAGTCAGGAATTATTCCTGGGACAATGCCGTAACGGAATTTGATAAACTCATAAAAATGGAGATAGGTCTTTGACCTTACCTGAAAACAATGACGCATAATAGAGACAGAAAAGACAGTGTCAACAATTCTCTAAAATGCAAAGTATGTGGGAACAATAAAGTTTCCTTGCTATTCAAAATTTATCCCCATCCTATGCTTTGGTGCAGAAATTGCGGTCTCGTCCATCGGCCTCCAGAAATGGATGAGAAGATTTACCTTCAGGCAATAACTGAACATTATGAGAAAGTTGATCCATCGACTTCAGTAGCGAGTTCTCGAAAGAAAATATACGAAAGCCTATTCCCGAAGATAAAGGACTTCAAGTCAAAAAGAGCAAGGCTCTTGGATATTGGGTGTAGTTTTGGATACTTTTTGTCTATTGCGAGAGAAAAAGGGTGGGATTGTTATGGTGTAGAACCCGCCAAGAAATTAGCTGAAATGGGGATACATCGCTATAATTTGAATATTGAACCGAAATCTTTTGAAGAAACTAATTACCCCGATGACTACTTTGATGTAGTTACACTGTGGAATGTGTTGGAGGAAACACGAGAACCAATGAAAGTTCTTCAGGAGATAAAGAGAATAATTACACCGGATGGTGTGCTCTTTATCAGAACACCGAATGTGCTCTTCCATTTATTAGCATATCAGGCCAAGCATATTCTTTCTTACATTGGTTGGGATAGATTAATTCCAAAAGAATCTTATGTTTTCCATACATACAACTTCTCAAACAGGTCATTGCGGAAGATGCTTGAGAAGGCTCAATTCGCTATCGTCAGTTGTTTGAATTCCATCCCTACATTGGGTGACCCCTATGAAACTGCTGTTGGTG
>DAOUSS010000220.1 GCA_030627085.1 Candidatus Stahliibacteriota bacterium
CCGAGATACAGGTAGCACATCCTATACATCTCTTAGAGTTTATTACGGCATAATCCTCTAAAGAAATTGCATTTTCAGGACACCATTGTAGACACACACCGCACTGGTTGCATCTTTCATTATTTACCGTGGGATGTACACCAGAATGAATAAAGAGTTTGTCAGCCTTTGCAATCCCGCCCATACCAAGATTCTTTATTGCTCCTCCGTACCCTGTAAGTTCATGTCCTTTAAAGTGGGATAAAAGGAGGATTGAATCAGCGTAGTATATAGCGGATGCTATCTTTACACTCTTTAAATGATTTCCATTGAGTGGTACTTCCCTATAATCCTGTCCTCTTAAGCCATCCGCAATTATTATTGGCAGTCCAACTGCAGAAAATCCGTTGTGTATGGCACGCATTATATATGAAGGTGCATTTCTCCTTGAACCCACATAGAGCGTCGTTGTATCTGTGAGGAAGAATTCTGCTCCTACCTCATCCAGTATATTTATTATCTCCCTCACATAGACAGGAGGTATAAAGAAAGGAGAATCCTCACCCAGATGTAGCTTTACTGCAGAGATGTCGCCTTTTTTGAATGTCCTCGGGATATTGCTCTCTTTTACGAGTTTTGCAATTCTCTCGTATATACGCTCTCTGCCTCTCTTCCCAAAGTTTATGAAATAAACCTTACTCCTCATCGGTATTTTGCGGTAATTGGTTGAGACGATTTTGGATTTTTATTATAACACAGTTATAATATTTTGTCAAGCAAATTTTGTGGGCTAAAAAACTTGACAAAATTTCTTTTTTGTATTATAATGAAAAGGCAATTATAAACATTTGATTATGTGATTATCTATTTCTTTCAAGGTGGGCTCTTTAGAAAGGAAAACATAGTGTTTTGTATTCTAATAATTTGTCTTACTACCTTTCAAAGTGATTCTATCCACACCTGGGATATTAACTCTCTGGATTATTGGAAAGGCGTATATTCGGACGGGAGATATGTACTCTCTTCGCCTTTTAAATGGAACAGAGGAGATTGGCTTAGATGCGGTTTCATTTTGGGGGCAACAGGTGGTCTTATGTGTCAGGATGAAGGGATACAAGATTGGTTTCAACGACAGCGGAGTTCTACATCAAACAGGATTTCTTCGAGAATAGAACCATTGGGTAGCGAAAGAGCTCTAATAGCATTGGGTGCAGCGTATTTAAGTGGATGTCTTTTGCATGAAACAGCATTGAAAAGAGTCACCCTTCTTTGTGGTGAAAGTGTACTCATTTCAGGTGCCGTTGTTAACGCCCTCAAAATCCTTATAGGAAGAGCACGTCCTTATACGAATGAAGGGACTTATTCTTATTGTCCATTTAATATTCAAGCGTCTCATCAATCTCTTCCTTCCGGGCATACTTCAATTGCCTTTGCAATAGCATCATGCCTGACAGAGGAATGTGACAATACATTAGTTGACATAATTAGCTATGGGACGGCTATTATGGTCGGATTATCAATGATCCATGACAATAAACACTGGACATCCGATGTCTTCCTTGGGAGCATTATAGGAATCGGGATAGGAAAGACGATCAGCAAATTACACGGAAAGTGAAGACCCCTTCAAAAAATAATTGGACGCAGATTTACCCCGTTAAATAGAGGCGTTATAGAAATACTACTCTGGCGTTTATTTTTGACTTACTTAACGGGGTGAACGCAGATTGACACAGATGAAAATAGTAATTAAGTAATTAGGTCATTGGCTATCTGCACTATCAGACAATCAGCTCTTTAATAACTCAAAATTCAACGACTCAATGACCCTATGACCCAATGACTTCAATGTATCCGCGTAAATCAGCGTCAAAAAATAGCAAAACATTGGTAGATAAAGATCAAAATGAGGAGGATATATGAAGATAGAAGGCGGGGTGTGGAAGTTTGGGGACAATATAAATACAGATGTTATATATCCCGGACGATATATGTCAATTACGGATCCGGCAGAGACCGCAAAGCATGCGTTTGAGACCGTATACCCTCAATTTCTGAAAGAGGCAAAGCCGGGCGATATAGTTGTAGCGGGGAAATATTTCGGATGTGGTTCTTCACGAGAACAGGCTGCTACAGCCCTCAAATATTTCGGGGTTGGGGCTGTTATTGCTGAATCCTTTGCCCGTATATATTACAGAAACGCGATAAATCTTGGTCTGCCAATACTTGTGGCGCCCGGTATAACAAAAAAAGTAGAGAATGGAGATACCATTGAGATTGAATTTGAAAAAGGTATAATAAGAAATGAGAGAACAGGAGAGGTTATTAATGCCCAGACCCCACCACCATTTATTATGGAACTTATAAAAGACGGAGGGTTGATACCCCATCTGAAAAAGGCAAGGAGTGGGGACTAAAGGATTAATTTTCCAATATATCCTTCTATAAACTTTGATAGCTTTTTCCAGTATTCGTCGTCTAAGTATATATCTTCATGCCCTCCTCGTGCTTCATAAAACTCTTTTGGTGGTTTGGCTGACTGGAATAACCTTTTTCCGTGTTCAATTGGTATCATCCAGTCACTTCTTCCATGGATAATGAGTTTCGGGATAGTAACCTTTTCAATCTTTGAGAGGGCATCGTATCTATGAGAAAGCAACCTTGCTGGTATTCGAATCCCGTATGCAATTTTTGCCATATCCATTATAGATGTAAATGAGCCTTCACATATAAGTATACCTTTATTAACTCTTGTAGCGAGGTCTATAGCAATCGGGCCACCAAGAGACCTCCCAAAGATACACACCTTTTCACCTTCAACATCATTCCTTCGGATAATATAGTTATAAGCTGTAAGGGCATCACGATAAGTTCCCTCTTCCGAAATATGTCCCTTACTTCTACCATAACCCCTGTAATCGAAGATAAATACACTATATCCCATTCTATGGAATATACTTATGGTTTCAAGTCTATGGCTGATATTGCCTCCATTACCATGGCAGAAGAGAATAGTAGCCCTCGCAGGATGTACAGGGATGAACCATCCA
>DAOUSS010000135.1 GCA_030627085.1 Candidatus Stahliibacteriota bacterium
AGGGATCTTAAGAGACCTGTGGTGAACGAAGTGAATCCATGGGAAGAGATTTCTTTTATTCTTTGTCTTGGGTCTTATGTCTCTTGTCTTATGTCTCTTATATGATTTTTACAGCTGTATATTATATCACAAAATTCACATTTTGTCAAGAAAAATTTGCAACTAAATTTTAAAAAAATCACTTTTGTAAGAGAGAAGGCAAGTGGCATCCAAGTGGTGAGGTTTCTGCTTATCCCTGATAAGGCGGGGCAGGCGTCAGGCAAGTATATGCCTGTCTATCAATCCCTACAGTCATACGACCAGTTCGTAGAATCTTGTGGATATGGGATCTGTCCAGGGATCCGCATGGACAGGTAGAAGAGTGAGTATATAAGGAATGTAACGAGACTTTATTTCAATGTTATGCCCCTTTTATTTTCAGGGCATCTCTTACAACTCTGAGCAGGTCGGACAATGAATACGGCTTCTGGAGATAAGAATAATCTCCTTTACGAATGGCACTCCAATCTGATTTTTCGTCACTATACCCGCTAGTGAAGAGAACACTGATTTTAGGTTTTAGTTTAAGAATCTCTTCCAATAGTTCAGGTCCCCTCCCATTAGGTAGGACTATATCGCTAAAAATTAGGTCGAAGTTGCCTTTTTCTTTCTGAAAAATATCCAGTGCCTCCTGCACATTCGTCGCAGTAAATACGACATATCCGTTCTTAAAGAGTACCTTTTTAGTAAACTCCTTTATGAGTTCCTCATCCTCCACCAAAAGAATTCGTTCTCCCTTACCTCTAAACTCTTCCAAGGAGATACTCTCTTTCTGTTCCTCCTTTGGCTCTCCTGAAAACCCTGGCAAGTATATTCTAAAGATAGACCCCTTTCCTGGGGAACTTTCCACATTGACCCACCCTTCGTGCTGCTTAACAATACCATACACAACTGAAAGTCCCATACCAGTTGCTTTTCCGACTTCTTTTGTGGTAAAGAAAGGCTCAAAAATGCGGTCAATAATTGACTGATCTATACCCACTCCTGTATCCCGAACCGACAGACATACAAACCTGCCGGGACGTGCATATTTGTAAGTCTTGCAGTATTCTTCGTCTATATAAACATTTTCAGTTTTAATGGTGATTTCTCCCCCTTTCGGCATTGCATCACGGGCATTGACCACCAGATTCACAACCACCAGTTCAATAGCTCCTAAATCCCCATTAACCATCCAGAAATCAGAAACCAGATCAGTGATTAATGATATGTCCTCGCCAATGAGACGATTAAGCACCTTGATCAAGTCGTTAATTACCTTGTTGGGGTCAAGTGGGGTATACTCCATTGGCTGTCTACAGCTGAAGAGAAGAAGTTGGCGGGTCAGATTAGCGGCACGCATTGATGCTTTCTGAATCTCTTTTATGTCTTGATACAATGGATTATCCTCCTGGATTTCCGTCAAGGCAAGATTCGTGTATCCTTGAATAGCTGTGAGAATGTTATTGAAATCATGAGCAATTCCTCCAGTCAGCTGACCAATAGCTTCCATCTTCTGAGCCTGACGGAGCTCGGTTTGTATCTTTTCTTTCTCCTCCTCGACCTGCTTGCGCTCAGTGATGTCAGTGCCAATTACCACAAATCCAATAGCTTTTTCAGCACGCTTAACTGCGGCAATGCGATTTGACCACCATACTATCCCTTTCGGGGAGGATATGGAGATTTCATAAGTGTCGGTCTCTCCGGTGTGGAGAACGTTTTTCATGGCCCTACGTAACGGCTCACGATGGTTTGCTGGAATATAGTCAAAGAGACTCGTACCGACTACTCTTTCTAAGGTAAGACCCGTCACAACACGATTAGTGAACAGAATCTTTCCGTCGAGGTCCAAGAACGCAACGTTATCGGGAAAACTTTCCACAAGAGAACGAAACTTTTCTTCACTTTTCCGTAACTCCTCCTCTGCCTTCTTGTGCTCGGCTCGGGTGCGCACAACAACAATACCATATGCAAGGTTGTCTGCAAGTTCCTTCAGTAGTTTCACTTCCTTCTTGTCGAAGGCATCCGGTTCTACTGCATAAATATTCAGTACGCCAAGGGTTTGACCACTGATAATCAAAGGAAGGGCGATTGACGATGCGTAGCCGCGTTTGGTCGCTTCAGTGCGCCAAGGAGCATAATTGGGATCCGTAAGGAGATTTTTTGCAACAGATGGTTTGCCGGTCCGAATAGCTGTGCCGGTGGGACCGCGACCCCTTTCGGTATCTGCCAATATGATGCTTACTGTATCGAGATATCCTTCCTCGTACTCTGCCTGTGCCACTGGGCGCACGGTCTTATCTTCACCCTGCTCGGTGAAACCTACCCAAGCCAAACGATAACCCCCTGCTTCCACGATAATCTGGCATATCTTATGTAGTAAATCCCGCTCGTTCGTGGCACGCACCAGAGCCTGATTACATTCACTGATCGTCTTGAGTACCCGGTTGACTTTGCTCAACGCTTCCTCCGCCTGCCTAATGGAGAGAAAAAGAGGGGCAATCCAGGCTATTCCGATTACCATGAATACCGATATGGCAAGCATAACTAATTCGGCTGATAGGTCAGGCGGGTAGGAGATGTTCCCCGAGATCAACTGGAATAATGTGATGCAGCGCCGGACGGCCATCAAGGAAACGGCCGCCGCAATCAACACCCATACTGTGCGTCTCCCGGTGATCCGCATCAGTCTCAAAGCCAAAAACGCTGATGCAAATTGAAGCAGAGCAGAAATTATTAGAACTAATGTTACACCCATACCTTCGTCCTCATAACATCGGATTTTGGGCTCATTTGTAGTTACTCCCCTTTATTACCTTTTGTAACACCTGACCAAGTTCTTCTATCTTATATGGTTTTGCAATAACTCCACTAAAACCGTATTTTCTGAACTCTGCCATTATAGGGTCATTGGAATAACCACTGGAAACAATTGCTTTAACATCAGAATCAACCTTCATAAGTTCTCCAATGGCTTTCTTGCCTCCCATACCACCTGGAACAGTTAAGTCCATTATCACAGCATTAAATGGTTGTCCAGATTCTTTAGCCTTTTTATACAGTTCAATTGCCTCCACACCGTCTTTAGCGAACTCCACCTTATATCCTAGATACTTCAGTAACCTACCACCAATTTTTAGAACAATATCCTCATCATCCATCAAAAGTATTTTTCCTTCCCCCTTAGTCAGTTCTTTTGTCTCTCGTCCACCAATTGTAATTTGTTTCTCAGAAATAGGTAGATAAATATAGAAGGTCGTCCCAACCCCCAGTTCAGATTCTACATCAATATGTCCGTTATGCTTTTGGATTATGGAATAGGCGGTAGCAAGCCCCAGACCACTCCCTTTCTGCTTTGTAGTAAAATATGGATCAAATACCTTTGGGAGATGCTCTTCCGGTATACCCACTCCCTGGTCTTTGAGGGAAATCTTTACATATTTACCTTTTTGTAAGGGTAGAAATTGTTTTTCCTCTACAGTAATATTCTCCGCCTTAACTTCTACTGTGCCACCTTCTGGCATTGCCTGATAAGCATTGATAACCAAATTGTTAATGACCTGATTGAACTGGCCTTCATCAACATCCACTAACCATAGGTCAGTGTCAATAGAAAATTTACACCTGACATTGGAACCCGTCAGGGCCAATTGCGTTGACTCCTTCAGTGATTCCGGAATAGAAGTGGTCTTTTTAATGGGCTCTCCACCCCGGGAAAAGACAAGTAATTGTTGGGTTAAATCCTTCGCACGTAAGGATGCTTTTTCTGCCTCTGTTAATATTTCAAAAACCTCTTCTTTAGGTTTTACATACATCTTTACAAGGGAAATATTGCCCAGGATTGCTGTTAAAATGTTGTTAAAATCGTGTGCTATACCCGCAGCAAGAATACTGATTGATTCAAGTTTCTGGGCCTTTAAGACTTCCTCTTCCATTTTTTTGCGTTCTGTAATGTCACGGACGATGCCTGTGAAGAAAGTCTCCTTTCCTGTCTTCCAGCTCGCAAGGGAAAATTCCAAAGGAAATTCGCTGCCGTCTTTTCTGAGCCCAACCCCCTCGGTCGTTTTTCCAATAATTTTCGATTTCTCTGTTGTAACAACCCTCTTTATTCCTTTTTTATGAACCTCGCGGAATTGTTCAGGCATTACAAGGGTAAGTGGCTTGCCGACTATTTCATCAGCCGAATAGCCAAAAATAGCTTCCGCCACGCGGTTCCAGAAGATAATGTTCCCATCTTTGTTAATAGTGATAATAGCGTCACTTGCAGTTTGCACAACGGAGCGAAAGTGCTGTTCGCTCTTCCGCAGTGCATCCTCTGCCCGCTTTTGCTCAGTAATATCCCTGTCAACGCCTCTGTATCCGAGCAAATTTCCTCTATCATCACACATCGGAATAGCAGTCGTTTTAAGAATAACTGTATGTCCGTTCTTATGCACATTTTGGTTTATAAAGTTCTTAAATGGTTCATTCTTTTCAAAGACTTCAAATGCAGCTTTTTTTAATTCTTCACGCTCGTCGGGATGGAAAAAGTCGTAGAAGTATTTTCCGAGCACTTCATTATACACATAACCCAGAACCTGTTTAACGACAGGACTGCAGTAAGTGTAACACCCCTTTTCATCTGTCTCCCAGATCCAGTCCCCTGTGTTGACAACAATGTCTTGAAATCTTTTTTCCGATTTTTGCAAAGCATTCTGTGTTTCAGTAACATCTTCCAGGATACTAAGAAGTGATTTTCTGGATTCTTCTGATTCTGCAAAGAGCTTTTTAAGTTCCTCCTGACTGGAAATGAGTTGCTTCGTTTTCTTCTTCAGTTCTTCTTCCGCTTGTTTGCTCTCGG
>DAOUSS010000159.1 GCA_030627085.1 Candidatus Stahliibacteriota bacterium
AAAAAATGTCAAAGAGCTAATTTACAACAAAGTTTTTATAACTAAACGATCTTCATGTACTAAATTAGATTAAAAGACTAAACGATCCTCGTGTATTTGTAACTAAACGATGTCCATGTACTCATCAATTGGTCATTAGGTCTTAGGGTCGTCAGTCTTCTGTCTCTGGTCTTCGGTCTTCAGTCTGTTGTTCTCCTTTTCGCTGCCTTTGCCACATTCAAAAGCAGGATATAGGTTGTTACAGGTCCAACTCCGCCCGGTGTAGGTGTAATCATGCCTGCTACCCTTCTCATATCCTCAAAGTCCACATCTCCTACAACCCTGCCATCCTTTACATTTATCCCAACATCTATCACAGTCGTACCGGGCCTAACCATATCGGCCTTCAAAAACTGCGGAGATCCAACCGCAATGATAAGTATATCAGCGGTTCTTGTATATGATGCAAGATTTTTTGTCTTTGAATGGCAGATGGTTACAGTAGCATCTACACCCTTTTTTAAAAGAAGCAATGCGAGAGGCTTGCCCACAACATCACTTCTGCCGAGTATGACAACATTCCTTCCCGCTGTTTCTAAATTGAATTCCTTGATTATCTCTATTACAGCACCTGGAGTTGGCGGGGTATATATTACATCTCCTGTAACGAGCCTGCCAAGATTTTTATCCGTAATGCAGTCCACATCCTTTATTGGGTTTATAATATTCCTGATGCCTTTCTTTTGAAGGGGAAGAGGTATCGGTCGTGAGATGATAATCCCGTCTATATCATTATCCTGATTGAGGGTCTCTATAAAGGAGACAGCATCGTGGATGGATATATCCTTCAGAATTTCTTTTCTGACCCTTACTTTTGTCTTTTCTGCTGCTCTTTCGATACTCCTGAAGTATGAAAGCGTAGATCCGTCTTCTGAAAAGCCAACACAACACAGAAGTGGGGTTTTTTTACCACCCCCGCTCAACGCCACAATCTCGTTTTGCAATCTGTTACATATATTCTTCGTTTCAAGAATCATGAGTTTGCAGTAAGGTCTTTATATTCACCACCAAGACACCACTTAGAATGTCAAATTTCCAATTTCCAATTACCAATAAAATGTCAAATTCCAATACCCAATGACCCAACGACCAATACCTACCACCTATCTTCATTTAATATTTGGATTTTGGAATTTAATTTTTCATTTTGCATTTTAATATTTACTATTTGTGTTCTTCGTGCCTTCGTGGTTAACTCTTTATTCACCTCTGAGGCACAAAGACACCGAGTATGCAGGGCTAAAGCCCTGCCCTACGTTTTCTTTATTTCTTGTTAGTTTCTATTAGTCCAGTTCGTTCAATAAAATAGGCAATTTTTAGTAAGGTTCCTTCTTCCAATCTCCTGCCCACCAGTTGAACTCCTACCGGAAGGCCATTTCTGTATCCTGCAGGGATTGATATTGCAGGGAGCCCGGCAAGTGACGCAGAGACAGTGCATAAATCAGACATATACATACTGATGGGGTCGGTTATTTTTTCTCCTATTTTGAATGGCAATGTAGGGGAGGTTGGTAGAATCACTGCATCCACTCTTTTCAGTATCTCCTCAAAATCTGTCCTTATCTTCTGTCTTGTCTTTATTGCTTTATCGTAGTATTTATCCTTGTATCCAGCACGCAGACTAAATGTCCCAAGCATTATCCTGCGTTTTACCTCTTCACCGAATCCTTCGTTTCTTCTCACTTCATACATCTCTCTGAGCGCATTATATTTGTCCTCTCCTACCCAACCGTATCTGATGCCGTCATATCTTGCAAGGTTGGAGGATGCCTCGGATGTTGCAATTATATAGTATACAGGAATACAAACATCAAATCCTGCAATATCAACATCCTCCAACTGGATACCAGTGAATTTAACTCCGTCCGTAAACTCGCCCATCGCATCCCTCACATCCTGTTCAACACTCTCCATCAACTTTCCCCTTACAACCCCGATTCTTATATTCTCCATACCCTTGGTTAATTCATAGTAATATTGAGGTACATCTTCAGGGAGTGATGTAGAGTCCATAGGGTCAAACCCTGCTATTGCCTCCATTATTATAGCTGAATCAACCGCATTATGGGTGATAGGTCCTATACAATCAAGAGAAGATGCAAACGCCACCAGTCCGTATCTTGAAACCCTTCCATATGTAGGCTTCAACCCAAATACGCCACAAAATGAGGCGGGTTGTCTTATAGACCCTCCTGTATCAGAACCAAGTGCAGCGACAGCTTCAAGTGCGGCAACTGCGGCAGCAGAACCTCCGCTTGAACCACCCGGAACATACTCACTATTGTGGGGATTTTTTGTAGAGGTGTAGAACGATGTTTCTGTAGAGGAACCCATCGCAAATTCATCGAGGTTGGTCTTCCCGATAATAACTACACCTCTATCTTCCAGTCTCTTTACAACGGTTGCAGAATAGGGAGATGTAAAATTACAGAGCATCCTCGAACCGCAGGTTGTACTGTGTCCTTCAACGCAGATGTTATCCTTGACTGCGATAGGAATTCCTGTCAGAATATCTATATCCTTTTCCTTTTTTATTCTTTTTTGTAACTTTTTTGCTTTGTTATACGAATCTTCCTTGAAGAGTGTTATGAAGGTATTGAGGGAATTTCGTTCTATTTTCTCGTATGCCTCATCTAATAATGTTTGTACCTGTATATCCCCCTTCTTAAGGGAAAGATGAATATCCGGAATGTTCAATGCAAGAAGGTTTTTCATTGCTATATGACCTTTGGTACCCTGTAATACCTTCCTTCTGATGGCCTTACAGGTTTATAGTCAATCCGTGCCTTGTCCTTTCTCAGGGGTGTATAGTGTTCTGCACGTTTTGTATCGCTTGCCTTATATTGGGCAATGGTACTAATCGTATCCATATAGGCGAGAATTCTGCCAAATTCATCGGCAAACTTTTCTATCTTGTCCACGGGTATTTTTATATTTGCGAGTTCAGAAATATTTTTTACCTCTTTCTTCAAGTCCATTTGTTACTCTCAGTCTAAGAAACTATAATTTATAAGATTATATTCCTTATCATTTATAATTGCCTTTGATAGCCCTACACCTTTCTTATACCATTCCTTAGATTCTACTGTACTGTCCTCATTTCCAAATTGATGGGATGAGAAATTTATCCGGGTAGTGCGTTCAACTGCATAACAGTCTCCCGAATGTTCAACAATCCTACCTGAAATATGGATAGAGAAGCAGATTTCATCACCGAATACAGTTTCATTCACCGTGTAAGTTTCATTCCATTCATCACCGGTAAGGAGATGTCCGGGCAGGTAGTAAGTCCATAAAAAGAGGGTGTCTTCTTTATTTCCGTTGTTTATTGTTGTAAGAAACAGTCTATCTATCTCCTGGACACCCTTATAAAAAAATTCCTCACGTACCCCTGTATAGAGAACATAGGCATACCTTGACGCTATCAATCTTGCTTCACCTCCATACACCTCAATGGTGTCACCGTCCGAGGAATAATACCACAGGCATTTCCTGTCGATTGGAAAGTAGTCAGAAGCGATCTGTTGCAGAAGATTACTCTCTTTACATCCTGAAAAGATTAAAAGTAACACCAATCCCAATCCCCCGAGGTATCGAAGTGTAAAAGATGTTTGCATAGCCTCCTCCATTACCCAATGGTATTAAAATTCCCATCAGAAGTCCAAGTCCGTTCTCACCTTCCTGTCCTTCACCTTCTTTTGCAACTATGATGTGGTATGCTGTCTTAAGCTCAAATACCTTGTATTTTACTCCAAATATAGCACGGTATATATTGATGTTTGACGGCGGCACTCCAAGAGAAGTAACCCCTATTCCAACTAATGGTTTGATGTCCCTGCCCCCACATATAGAAAAATCCAGATAACTACCCGTAGGTAGTTCGTTGCCTATTTCACCGAGAGGAATTTGCATCCCTCCACCAGTATATATCTCCATAGAGGCACAGAAGGCAGGCACCAAAAGAATGATGAAGAGTCGGCTGAATTTAAACATGCCTGGACCTCATAGTATATTGTAAGTCTGGAGTCAATAATTTTGGTAATTATAAAAGTTTTGACACTAAATTTTATTTTTTATTGCATCAGGATGTAACTCCTGACACCATGCAATACGACTTTTGTTTATAATGAATGTATGGAGTGCCTGCCTACCGCAGGCAGTACAGGCTGTGCAAAAAGTAGGGATCTGGTAGCCGCAGACTTCAGTCTGCGAATAGAAGATGCTGTTCTG
>DAOUSS010000096.1 GCA_030627085.1 Candidatus Stahliibacteriota bacterium
ATCTGGTAGCCGCAGACTTCAGTCTGCGAATAGAAGATGCTGTTCTGGATTCAATTTGCGCAACTTAAAAGTTGCGACTACCATGTTGAAATTTGACTCTTTGCACAGCCTGAAGAGGTCGCTCCTACTATCTATCACCTGACACTTGTGTCAGTCTAATTTTTACTTCTTCTGGCTCAAGTGTAGGTATACCAAGTTCCTGTGCCCAGAATGTAAGGCCTTTATCTGCTGTTACAAGGATTCCGTTAAGTTCTTTTGCAAGAAGAAGGAGGTCAACATCCTCCTTTGAGTCTATTATACCCTCTCTCGTTGCTTCTCTGTAGTTTGCCCTGAGGGATTTTATTATCTCATCTATCTTTCCGTCACTCCTGATAGCATTCTCTGCTATTCTCAGACCCTTGTCAATCCTTTTTCTCATATCCGTTATAAGGTTGTAGAGAAGATATGCCGGGATAGTGAGTTCATGTTTTTTGGGTGCTTTTATTCTTAACACATTGAGAGATTTTATACCTATGTCGGATTCGTCTATAAATTTCTTGAGCTCCTCTAATACCGATGGAGGCATATAGAACCTATGACCCTTACTTTTGGCAGTAAGAGAGAGAAAGTTATTGAACGATTCTATGGGGGATTTCCCAAAAAACTGCCCCACAAAAACGCTCGTGTCAAAGATTATATTTTCCATATTCTATTGCTCCGCTATTATCTCCTCTATCTTGAGCACAAATTCCTCTGCGTCGTCAATAATCCATCCAGCATCATCGTTAGTAAGAACTCTAACACCATACTGAAAGATAATTCTATTCTCTTTCGCCTCTTCCAGATAATTTGCATATTTCCCCTCTAACTGTTTTGCTCTCTCAATATATTCAGCATATTCGGTGTCCACTTTACCCCGCTTCACATAAAATTCCTCAAAGGCGGCTATAGCACAGTGATGCATGTTTGCCATGAGTCCTATCTTGAGCAGGGATGCTAAAACAGAATGATACATAGCATAGTAGCCACATATAATTGTCCAATCAAAAAGATCGTTATCAAACATAAGCTTCATTGCACGTAAATTATTACGTGCTTTCTCGAGATGTCTTTCCGCCTTTTCGATATCTGGTTTAATTTTACGAAGGTTTACTTTTCCCTTAGTTGGATGGAAACACTCATGTAAAATCTTTTTTATTCTCTCATTCATTCTCCTGCCTCTTTTACTGATCGCCAGAACAAAAATTCATTATATAAAATTATCCTATCTCTCCAGAGTTCTTTATAAAATTCTGTCTCATTTTTAAGACCTTCAATAAATTGTGGGATCGTGGTAGTTATTGCTCTGATTTCTAAAAGTGGGCTAACATCAATCTTAGCTTTATCTAAAATCCCTATAAGTTCCTTGTTCTTTTCAGAGAGCACAACTATTATATCAATGTCACTTCCACGGCTCCATTCGCCTCTTGCTACTGAGCCGAACAGAATGGCCATTTGAATATTTTTATTAGAAAGATTAATTATATCTTGTGTATATTTCCGAATCAGTCGGGCTATCCTCTTGTTTTTATCAAAAAATTCTTCTCTTTTCTCTAACTCGAGGAGTTCGAAAATTTTTAATAGGAGCGGATTTTGTATATTAGGTTTAAAAAAAACCATTTTAGGGGTTTCTCTTCTTAGAAAAACCTGTTCTTGTACAAAGAGTCGCATAGATTTATCAACATTATCACGTGAGACTCCAGACTTTCTCGCAATTTCCCTTAGATGTAGTTCAGTGTGGGGCTCTTTCAAAAACAGCCTCAATATTTTTTTTCTTCCCTCGGGTATTAACATCTTTTACTCCATTTGTCCTATATTATCGGACATATGTCCTATATTATCGGACAAACAAAACCTGTTAAGTATATAAATGAGAGTGTATATGTTTTTTTACGCTATCGGTCAAAAACAGATTTGCGTTCTTCTTTCCCTTATACCATCTCCTATATTCTTACCTTTATTGCTCTCTGCTTTCATTTATTAAATCGATTATAGACCGCTGACAGAAAGAGCGATTGCTAATGTTTTAAAATTCTGAGTCTTATATCTCTCAAAAACATTCTCTGAAATCTTCAAGTACTTCCACTTTTGATTGGTTAGCTCTGATACCTTTTCGCACCACTCTGAAGCCTGGTGTATTTTTTGGGGTAGCTCTGGCTCTTCCAATCCTTTTGTTTCTATTAAATAAAAGTTTTCATTCGCACGCACAACGAAATCTGGTCTATAATACCTTAAGAAACCTTCATAATAATAAGGTATTCTGAAAGGAAATTGTGTAAGAATCTTCGTAAAACTTTCTACTTCGTCCTGAAAATCAAGCCACATCATAAACTCTTTCTCATACTCACTTCTTTTTGGATAGGGCAAGGCATTAAAAATACTCTTTTTGGCAGGATAAACAGGCTCGGATGTATGGAAAAGAGGAGTATCGGAAACCTTATAATATCTTACACTTTGAGGAATTTCTTCTGTCTGCCACAATTTATTTATGGCTTGAGTAAAAGTCTCAAGAATTCTTTCTCTGATGGGCATAAAATTGAGTTTTTTGACTGCATCTCTATCTTCTAAGTCAATCTTTATATCAAAAAGATGATTTTCAATATACAATCTTACCTTTGGCAAAAGGTCATTAAAAAGATAAGATGCACCTATTTTTGAGAGGATTGCCTTCGTTATGAAAGCTAAATAGACCTGAGCACTGTCAGTATAGTCGAAAGTTAATAACCTCTCTCTCACAATTTTTTGATCCAATAGGTCTTTTTCTCTATACATTATTTTGGGGGTTTTAATACTATTAAAGTCAAAGACTCTTTTTGGCAGTTTCTCAATATCTAACTTGCCTATATCTGGAGTTGTTCGTGTAGCCCCACCCTCAATTATTGGAATTTCTAAATCAAATTCTGATTTTTCACGCTCAACAAAGACTCGATTGCTTGGTTCATATGCCGTTTTAGCCGATGTAAAATCTGCAACCAATTCTCCCCTCTCAATCTCTGCCTGCCATAGTTGTCTAAACCTCGGATGGTCAATAACAATAAGTCGTTCTATAAAATCAGGATTTTCAGGGGACATTCTACGCAACCCTCTCCCCAGTGTCTGCTCTGGCAATACGGGAGAATCATAAGCCCTCAGAGGAACAATGGTGCAGACATTTTTGACATCCCAACCCTCTTTAAGCATCATTACTGATACTATAACTTCATAACGATTGTCAGTACTGTCAATTTTTCTTGCAGCTTTCCTCGCCTTCTCTAAATCTTTCTTTGTAATGACCCCCTTTGTATCCGTATGAATCACAAGCACTTTGCCTGAATACCCTCTCTGCTCCAGATATTTCCCTACCTTATCTGCATTCCGTGTATTATCAGCCATTATAAAAAGAACAGGTTTCTTGTCTGTGCCTTCAAAATCTTTCTGGAACTCTTTCAAAAGCTCTATCCCTGTATTTATCTGGATTTGATTTCTCTTTACAAAATCTTTAGTAAGTGGTTCGGGTATATTTTCAATCTCACCTATCCTTGGCCGTTTGACGATTTTATCCCTTATTGCTTCTGCCAGAGGATAATTATAGATAATATGGGGAAATAATTTACCGTTCAGGTCTTTAGGAGTTGCAGAAAAATCAAGCTGCATAACAAGTCCCCGCCCGAAGTTGTTGTTTAATCCTTCATTGATGTATGCTATTGCCTTATTCCACTCCAAATCATCTGAATGCACATGATGAGCCTCGTCGTTCATTATCAATAAATCATCGTAATCAGTCAATCTTGATCTGAGAAGTTCGTATGTGGCGATTTCCTCCCTCACTGCTTTAGGTCCTACAAGCTCGGAGACAGGATTTTCTTCCTCAACCTCTTTCCTTTCATAAAGTTGCTGGATATTCGTTAGATGTAAAACTCCCCTTGAATGTGGTTCTTCCGGGCTGCTTTGTAAAATGACTTGAGGGGCAAAATCTGCCTGCCATTCGGGAGGTACAAAGGGAAAATCTCTAAAGATTTTGTTATCCTTAAAAGCCTCACTTAATCGGTCTAATACAATTATATTTGGTGCAAGCAAAAGATAATGAGAGGAATATCTTACCCCATTATCTGTTCCAAAGAATTTATTGAAATACTGCCAGACTATATTCATTGCCATAACAAATGTTTTCCCCGAGCCAGTTGCCATCTTGAAGCAATATCTGGGCCAGAGGTCTTTAGTGGGGTCAAACAGCAGACTTACCTGATGACCGCGAGAAAGTTCATAAAGACTGTGGTATTTACAGATTTCATAGGTATAAATAAGGTGTTCTATAGCTTCCCTCTGACATCTCCAGAACTGAAATTGTGAGCCATCTTTAAGTAAGTGCTCTTCAAGAAACCAGAATTCCAGAAGTCGCCTCGCAACATCAGACGCACCTTCGTATTTATTTTCTCTCCAGGTCTTTACAGCCTGCTTTATTTTTTGGTCAAGTTCAATAGGTGCCATAGTAATCAGAATACGCTATCTAAAAAGCTTTCCAGTCGTTTTAGTTCTTCAAGAATATTTGAACAATCATCAAGAAACATTTTTCTAAAATCTTTATCAGGTATTTTTGCCTGGGCGATCTCATGAGCTTTTCCAGTTCTTGCATCTTGGCATCTCTGAAAAGGGTCAAAACTTGCTTTAGGAATCTTTGAAATAAGGGTTTTAAACAAAGCCCACGAGCCTTTCTCTCGTCTACTCTGTTTATCTAATAATTCAGAATGAGTAATATGTAACCTTCCTACCAAAATTTCTTTTAACATCTTTTTATTTAATGAGTCACTTCCAATCAATTTGAAAAGTTCCTCGTGAGCATTTCGATACGCTTGCTCAGTGTTAACAACAGGGTATCTGAGATATGGGTTTTCTGAATCGTTCTTAAACAGGTTATTTTTCAAGGTTGTGTTAATAGATTTTATTGTCTCATAGATACATTGCAGAGGGTCATTATGGGCAATAAATTCTCCTTCAAAACCTTCCTTTATTGATTTTTCAAAGTTTTCATCGTCAGGCGTGAAATCAGGATTTTCAATTTCCTTAGAGGCCCAATAAAGTTGTTCTTTATAAGGCAACTCTGCTAAATCGTGTTCATATACACCAATTGCTAAAGCACCGCTTTTTAGGTTTCTCTTGAGGTAACGAATTTGAGAAATTGTCTCTGAATTTCTTTTATCGTCAGGCAAACTGAAATAGTAAGCGTCTTTAGTACGAATAGGTCCACTCATTACATCATCATCAATTTGGAATCTGTCTGGATGTTTCAAATATTCATCCAAGACTTCTTGTTTGAAATAGTAAAGTCTAACAGAATTCAGTTTCCACTTCATGTCCACACCTCTATCAATCTACTTGTATCTTTTCCTTTGTGCCTATTTCTTTTCTAACCATATTTATCCATCTATTCTTCGCATCCATAAACTTCGAGTAGTTTGTAAATTGCTTTACTCCCTTGGAAGGATCAATGTTACCTCCTGTCTTTTTCCTTGATATTTCATCTTCAACATCCAAAATGGTTTGTTGAACATCACTTAATGCAGTAATTGCTTTATATGAACCCGCTAAGACTATAAAAGCCTTCGCTTCTTCTAACTCATCTGCCATTTTAAAAAGCGCATTATCTGATAGAGAGGTTACCTCCTTCATCCATTTTGATAGTACTTTCTCTGCATTTACATATGCAAAAACTTTCCTGTCAATCCGCTTCTCTCTCCTTTCTAGCCACTTTCCTAACCAAATACCAACTATTGTGGCTATTACGGGAGCACCAACAATAACTAATGTGTATAATACATCATATATATTTCTGGGGCTGTTCATTTTTTGAGCTTTAACGACCTTATTTATATTATCGACAAATTTGTCAGAACTTGTTTTGCTAAGATTAGCATTCTTTCAGCAAAGTTCTCATTAATGAATTTGTTCTCATTGTAATCTGCAACGTTTCTTGCTCTTCTGAGTTCATCCAAATTCCAACCAACTTTTCGTAAGCTTGTATCCTTTGCTCGTTTATATGCATTTATTACTATCCAATGAATATTTTCTTTATCTTTTGGTTTGTAATTTATATAACCCTTC
>DAOUSS010000256.1 GCA_030627085.1 Candidatus Stahliibacteriota bacterium
AATAAAGAAATCAGGGGTAATCAGCGTTCACCCCGTTAAATAACATAGAAATAAACGCTAGAGTGATTACTAAAACGATTTTATTTAACGGGGTGAATCTGCGTCCAATTTTTCCCTTGACATGAATTTATTTATATGTTATAATACAAATATGCGGAAATTGGCTAAGATAACAGGGATATTCATTGCCGTTATGGTGGGTGTATTTCTCCTTGGTTTTATTTTGGCAAACTACATCATTATGCCCATATATGTGAGGGCATCAAAGGAGACCGAAGTGCCGGATGTGTGTGGCCTTGAATTTGAGAACGCAAAGAGGGTCCTTGCTCAAAAACTTCTTTCAGGTGAACTCGATGTCGTGAGATACTGCGAAGACATACCACCGGGAGTAGTCGTTTCCCAGAGACCCGATCCTGGCAGGATAGTAAAACAGGGTAAAAAGATATTTCTTACCGTGTCAAAAGGCATGGAAGGGGTAAAAGTGCCTTATATTATAGGGCTTGATATAAACCAAGCAGGCAACATACTTGCAAGCAGTGGTCTTTTTATCGGAGAGGTAAGTTACAGATATTCTCCATCAAAAGAGAATACAGTAATCGCTACCAACCCTCCTACGGATTCTGTTCTAATCAGAAATAGCAGGGTCAATCTGATACTCTCCAGGGGACCCATGAGCCTTGATATGCCCGATCTCACTGGCTACCATCTAGAGGATGCGAAGAGAAAGATAAGACAACTGGAGCTTCAGGTGGGAGAGATCACCTATGCAACCAATTCTCCCTTATGTAACATCGTTATTCTCCAGTCTCCGAGAGCTGGTGAAAAGGTAAAACAGGGGGACAGGGTAAACCTTGTACTGGGAGAGTGATTTTTTTATAATATCAAGAGAGCAAATAAATCCTGACCATATCAAGTGCCTTCTGGGCTGACATCTCTTTTATCATCAATCTATCCCCGTTAAAAAGATTCTTCTCGTATCTTATTCCACTTTCTCCAGATACTGTAGTGTATACAAGACCAACCGGTTTTCCCCTTGTTCCACCCGTCGGGCCTGCTATACCAGTGGTTGATATACCTATATCTGCACCAGTTGCGTCTTTTATTCCTACTACCATCTCCTGTGCGGTCTCTTTGCTCACTGCACCATATCTTTTCAGAGTTTCCCCCTTTACGCCCAGTAAGGTCATCTTCAATTCGTTTGAGTATGCAACCACGCCGCCAAGAAAGTACTCAGAACTGCCAGATACATTGCTTATTCTGTGCATCACAAGTCCGCCGGTGAGTGATTCTGCAACCCCTATGGTAAGATGTTTGTTTTTCAGGAGTCTCCCCACAACTGCCTCAAGTGTCTCACTGTCCTCACCATAGACAGCATCACCCAGTCTGTGCTTGAGAAATTTACGGAATTCTTCTATCTCTTTTCTGGTTTTTCGTGATATTCTCAAATCTACTCCAGTGTAATGGGGCAGGAAGGCTATGTCCTCAATCTCGCCAATGAGTTCTTGGATTTGAGATTCCGGGATACCTGTGGTGTGGAAGGTGACAGTTATTAAGGGATAGGAAGCCAATTTTTTCTTCAATACAGGAACAACTTCATTTTCGAATATGGATTTCATCTTGGAACCCCTTTTCTTTGCTTCGTTTTTCCTGCTTTTGGCGGAACAAAAATTAGGTGATTATAACATTTAAACTAAACTTTATTTTTATTGTGCTTACCTGACGGCAGTTTGTTTTTTCTCTTGTATTCTCTTGCAATCCCTGTTAATTTACCCTTTTATATTATAAAGCAAAAGAAGCAAGATGTCAAGAAAAAAAGCCTGCTTGCATACTACTCATTTTTTCCTTGACATTGCTCTTATGTTATGCTAAAATAAAATCAAAAATGTAGGCACGATTTCAAATCGTGCGAGAGACAGAGACAATGTAGGCACAAATTCAATTTGTGCAAGTAGGCTATCGGGCTATCAGGTTATTGGGTCATTGAGTCATTAAGTTATTGTGGGAGCGACTTCTTAGTCGCGACAATACTGCAATCTAAAATCTGTAATCTTTCAATCTTAAATCTCTTTGTGCCCTTTGTGGTAGAAAAGGGAAAGAAACGCGGACAACCACAAGGGTTGTCCCTACACCCTCCTTATAGCTTTTTCACCGGGGAGTAATTAGATGAACAGAGACGAAAACATAGAGACAGACAAGAAAATCAGAAAGGATCTTCCTCGCACCTGGACGCCGTTCTTCGGTAGTTTTGGCAAACTTAAAAACATCCAGAGGCTTACAATACCCCTCATCCTTGAGGGGAAGAATGTTCTTCTATCCTCACCAAAGGCAACGGGTAAGACGGAGGCAGTGCTTGCACCAGTTGTAGAAAGATGGCTCGAAAATCCGAAAGAGGGGCTCTATGTGGTCTATATATCACCCACGAGGGCACTTGTGAACGATATCTATAAGAGAGTGAAATCAGCGTTTGATTATCTTGATATACCTCTATCAAGACGCACTGGAGACCATCCAGAATTCAAAAGGGGGCGGATAACTCCATTCCTCATTACTACGCCCGAGTCGCTGGACTCCCTCATCTCCCGTTACCCCCATGTATTTAAAGAGATAGATGCGGTTATAATAGACGAGGTGCATCTCCTGCACAACTCTTATCGGGGAGACCAG
>DAOUSS010000025.1 GCA_030627085.1 Candidatus Stahliibacteriota bacterium
GCATCTCTTGAGACAAACCTTGAGGAGACACAGAGAACATTGGTGGAGAAGATATCACGGGTTTCATCTCCGTATATCCTTGCATTAAGGAAGGAACTTGTAGATTTAGAGACTACTCACTCTATGTATTTAGTACAAGGGCTACCACAGGATAACCTAAAGCTCATAAATTTGAGAAAGAGTATAGAAGAGACAAAGGCAAAACTGATAGAGGAGACTAACAAGATAAAGGACAAAGAACTCCCTACACTTGACCCCCTGTCTTTTTCTCAGAAACTTGTGGATGATATAATTCCCTTGAGAACCGAGGTTGCTGCTGGTGAGGCAAGGTTGAGTGTGCTCAGAAATGTTATAAGGGGATATGAAAAGCGACTGCAAAGATTACCGAAACAGGAATTATGGCTGGTAGAACTTGAAAGAGAAAGGGAGATAAATGCGAACACATATAAACTCCTGATGCAAAGATATGAGGAGGTAAGGATTGTGGAGGCTGGCAAGATGTCCAATATAAGGGTAATTGACCCTGCAAGATCGCCAGAAAAGCCTGTGTCTCCAAGAAAAAGATTGAACCTCATATTGGCAGTCATCGTGGGGCTTGTGGTTGGTATTGGTGCTGCATTTGTTGTAGACTATACCGATAATTCAATAAAGACCCCAAAGGATGTTGAAAGATATACAGGTCTTCCCACACTCGGCTCTGTGCCTATGGTAAAAAGAAAGAATAACGACCCTTCGCTTCTCCTAAGGAGTTTTTCATCGGGCTCAGTCTTCCAGGAGACATACAGAGGAATAAGAACAAATCTTCAGTTTATAAATCCCGACAATCCCATTCATACACTTCTTGTTACATCCCCATTTCCTGGAGCGGGAAAGACGACTGTTGCGCTGAACCTTGCTATCACTTTATCTCAGCTTGGCTTGAAAACACTGGTTTTGGATGCCGATATGCGAAGGCCTGGAGTATACAAGCTCCTGGGGATCAATGGAAAATCTCTTGCAAAGTATCTTGTATCTGGAGGTAATATTCAGTCCTACATCCTTCCCACGGATATAGAAAATGTGAGCGCCATAATAGCAAATGAGATACCTCCCAATCCTGCAGAGCTTTTGGGCTCAAACAAGATGAAAAACCTGCTCAGCGAACTTAAAGAGAAATTTGATTTCATAATAATAGATACTCCACCTGTGCTTTCTTGTACAGATGCTGTAGTTCTTGCTTCCTCCGTAGATGGGGTGCTAATTGTGGTGCAGTCACATAAGACACACAGAGATGCCCTGATGCAGGCGAGGGATATTATGCATAGAGTGAGGGCAAAGATTGCCGGTGTAGTATTAAATGCTGTTCCAGTAGGCCACTGGGCGTATGGATATTATCGTTACCACCATTATTATCACTACTACCCGGAAGGAGAGGACAATTGACATTGGTTGGATAGTTGGTTTGTTAGTTAGTTGTAGGCACGATTTTAAATCGTGCAGGTCTACCTATCCATATGGATCCGTAGGGATCGGTAGATAGGTAATAGCTCCCACGAAGGACACAAGAATTTTCTCCCACTGATTTTTTCTCCCACGGAGTACACGGTTTTTTCTCCCACGGAGGACACGAAGAGCACGGAATTTATTATTCTTAAACTGATTTTATCTAATTTTATCTATATTTAGTGAACTTCGTGTACTTCGTGGGCCATTTTTCCGGCGTACTCCGTGTTTTTCGTGGGCAATTCTTTAATGAAAAGACTTGACATTTTTGCCGTTTTGTGATATAATTATGCTACATCAGGTCATTAGTCATTGGTCATTGGGTTATTAGGTTAATAGGTAACGAGGTAATTGATGCAATGACACAACAACATCACGACTGGCCTGTCTACCGACAGGTAGAGAAGTCGCTCTCACAATCTTTGTGTTCTTTGTGGTAAATAATACAGAGGTTTTTTATGAGGTTTGATAGATTTACGGCAAGGGCACAGGAGGCACTTGAACTTGCAGAGGCAAAACTGCGGGAGTATGGGCATCCGGAACTCGATGTTGAACACATATTCTACGGGATACTTGACCAGAGAGAAGGTGTGGTGCCTCAGGTGATTAAAAGGCTCGGGCCTGAGCCTGAAATGCTCAGGTCAAAGCTTGAGACTGACCTTGCAAACCGTCCAAGGGTTCATTATGAGACAGGGGAAACTACACAGATATATATAACTCCAAGAGCACGCCGTGTATTGGATAGCGCGTGGGAAGAGGCAAGAAGACTTATGGACGAGTATATTGGTTGTGAGCATATTCTCATCGCTATTTCTGATGTGGGTGGTGGTACATCACAGGATATATTAAAAAGTATCGGTATTACAAAGGAAAACATTTATCAGGCTCTGCAAGATGTGAGAGGAAGTGCAAGAATTACAGCACCAGAGGCGGAAGAGACTTACAGGGTACTTGAAAGGTTCTCAAGGGACATAACAAAACTTGCAAAAGAAGATAAACTTGACCCTGTAATAGGAAGGGAAGGAGAAATAAACCTCTGTATACAGATACTATGCCGAAGAACTAAGAATAATCCTGCCTTGATAGGAGAGGCAGGAGTAGGCAAAACAGCTATTGTGGAAGGACTTGCACAGAAGATAGTGAAGGGTGATATTCCGGAACTCCTTAAGGGAAAGAGAATACTGGAGCTTAATATGGGGGCTCTGGTTGCAGGAAGTAAATTCAGAGGAGAATTTGAGGAGAGAATGAAGGCAGTAATCTCTGAAATTGAAAAGTCAAAAAGAGAAATTATTCTATTCATAGATGAACTTCACCTGATTACAGGAGCAGGTGCAGCAGAGGGTGCGGTTGATGCAAGCAATATGCTCAAACCAGCACTTGCGAGGGGTGACATTTCTTGTATAGGTGCCACGACCCTTACTGAATACAGAAAGTATATAGAGAAGGACGAAGCACTTGCAAGAAGGTTCTCTCCTGTATATGTGAAGGAGCCGCCTGTAGAGGACACGATAAAGATACTTGAGGGACTTCGTCCAAGATACGAGCAGCATCATGGTGTAAAAATCTCGGATGATGCCATTAAAACAGCAGTGCGTCTCTCTCATAGATACATAACCGACAGATTTCTGCCCGACAAGGCTATTGACCTTATGGATGAGGCTTGCAGTAAGTTGCGAATTCAGATATTTTCTCTCCCTCCAGAATTGAAAGAGATGGAAAAGAAACTTGAGGAATTTTACAGAAAGGGAAAGGATGCTGCGGAATCACAGGATTATGAGACTGCAGCGAGATTGAAAAATGAATCTGCGAGACTGTCAGAAGAGTACAGGCGCAAGAAGAAAGAATGGCTTAAGGTTCGCGGAATAGACGAGCTTGTTGATAGGGAGGATATAGCAAAGATTATATCTGAGAAGACAGGTATTCCCCTGGACAGAATGCTGGAAGATGAGAAGGAAAAACTGCTGAAGGTAGAGGAGTTTCTGCACAAGAGGATAGTAAACCAGGATGAAGCGGTAAACAAGGTGGCAGATGTTATAAGAATAGCAAGAGCAGGATTAAAAGACCCTACGCGCCCGATAGGTTCATTTATATTTCTTGGACCTACAGGCGTTGGCAAAACACTTCTTGCAAAGGTGATTGCAGAATTTCTGTTTTCGGATGAGAATGCGCTTATAAGGATAGATATGTCTGAATATATGGAAAAGCATACAGTATCAAGACTTATAGGTGCTCCACCAGGATATATCGGTTATGAAGAGGGGGGACAGTTGACAGAGCCCATAAGGAGAAGACCATATTCAGTAATCCTGTTTGATGAAGTGGAGAAGGCACATCCTGATGTCGCAAATGTCCTATTACAACTTCTCGACGATGGTAGACTGACGGATGGACAGGGCAGAACGGTTGATTTCAGAAATACAATCGTGATTATGACATCAAATCTTGGCTCACAGTTTATACATCACTCTGATTATGAGGAAAGGGTAAAGGATGCACTGCATCAGCATTTCAGACCTGAGTTCCTGAACAGAGTAGATGAGATTGTCATATTCAAGCCTCTTGGGAAGGAAGAGATAAGAAAGATAGTAGATATAGAGATCTCCTATCTGAATACGCGGCTTAAGGAAGAAGAGATTATCCTTGAAGTAGATGACGGAGTGAAGGAACTGGTAGGAGAGAGGGGACGGAGCGAGACAGAAGGTGCAAGACCACTAAAGAGGTGTATTAGAACACTCATTGAAGTTCCGCTCTCAAGAGAGTTGATAAAGGGAAGGTTTAAGAAGGGCGACAGAATACTTGCAAAGGAGGAGGCAGGGAAGGCCATTTTTGTGAAAAAAAATGTCAAATTACCAATTACGAATTTCCAATAAAATGTCAAATGCTAGAACTAAAGAATTTTTAATTTTCATTAAATTTTCAATGACTCAATTTTTCTTTCCATTTTCTTCTTTCTCCTTATTTTTTTCTTGACATTTGGATTTTTGTTGGAAATTGGGAACCTGCCCCGCACTTATGCATAAGTGCGGGGTGAAGATTTTGGAATTCTACCCGGGGGTTGTATGAAAAAAACAGCGCTACTTCCTCTTCTCTTTACTTCTTGCTTTTTACTCTCTATCTCCAATCTGCACGGTGAAGTGAGAATAACCGTATATAACGACAACACGGGACTTATTAATGAGATAAGAGAATTTACACTCAAGAAAGGAAGAGGGGAACTAAAATATGAAGATGTTGCATCCACAATAGACCCCACATCTGTCAGTTTCACGGCAGATGCTGTTTCTGTGATTGAACAAAACTACGAATACGACCTTGTGTCAAGAGAAAAACTCTATGAGAAATATATAGGAAAGAAGATATTCTTTGAACTTGAAGTAGACGAGAAGAAGAGAGAGAGAAAGACTGCAATATTGTTATCAGCAAGGGGTGGAATAGTCCTTGAGATGGATGGTAATATCTGGATAGACCCGCCCGGTAAGATTGTATTACCAGAACTCCCGGAGGGTCTCATACTTAAACCTACACTTGTCTGGCTTCTGGATGTCAAAAGAGGGGGTAAGAGAAAATGTGAGGTTAGTTATCTGGCGTCTGGAATAGGTTGGCATGCAGATTATGTTGGAATTATAAACAAGGATGACAGCGAGATGGAACTTGAGGGATGGGTTACGATTACAAATCATACGGGCACGACTTATAAGAATGCGAAATTGAAGGTAGTTGCGGGAGCAGTGCACAGGGTTGAGAAACCACGACCAAGGTATGCAAAGGGGATAGAGAGGGAGTTAGCAGCTCCACTCAGATTTGAGGAGAGGGGATTTTTTGAGTATCACCTGTATGATTTAAAGAAACCAACTACAATTCGCTCAAATGAAGAAAAACAGACAAGGTTTATAAATCCTGTAACGATAGGAACGAAGAAAATTTATATCTACGACGGGACGAGATACAACAAGGTACAGGTAAAACTTGAATTTAAGAATTCTAAAGAGAACGGACTTGGAGTTCCGCTTCCTCAGGGCAAAGTAAGGATATACAAGAGGGATAAGGATGGTTCACTTCTATTCGCGGGTGAGGACAGGATTGGACATACGCCAAAGGATGAGACCGTGAGGTTATATATAGGGGATGCGTTTGATATTGTTGGTGAGCGTAAGGTGATAGGAACGAAAAAGATAGCCGACAGGGTAAGGGAAGAAACATACGAAATAATCATCAGAAACCATAAGGATGAAAAGATAACCGTGCAGGTGGTTGAGCATCTTGCTAACTACTGGGAGATTATAAAAACAAGCCATACTTATAAGAAGAAGGATGCATACACAATTGAATTTCCCATAGATGTGGCAAAGGGCGGAGAGGAAAAAATTACATATACTGTAAGATACACCTGGTAGTATATATAGTTCCAGTTAGTTGATTGGTTAATTAGTTGATTGGTTAATTAGTTGGATAGTTGGTTGGCCTGTAGTGCAAACCCACCGCCTGTGGCGGTGGGTTTGCTTTCGCAAGGCTGAAGCCTTGCCCTACTTTATAATAACAAACTCTACCCTTCTATTCTTTGCCCTTGCCTTTTTAGTGTGCCCAGGGTCAATGGGCTTTATTTCACCAAATCCTTTTATACTCACACCCTTTTTAATGAGATAGTCCCTCACCGCCTCTGCTCTTCTTATAGAGAGATCTAAATTGTATTCCTCTGTACCGATTTCGCAGGTATAACCCTGTATTTCGAGCCTGAGACCCGGGTTATGCATAAGTGTAAGGGCAAGTTTGTCAAGAGTGGCTTTTGCCTCTTCTGTCAGTGTTGCCTTGTCAAAGTCAAATGGTATCCGCAGTGAGGCGATTTCCTCCAATGAAAGCCCCCCCTCCGGGATGACAAAAGTAGGTGAAAGCAAGAAATTGACCCTGAATATCTCACCATTCTCTATTGTAACCTCTGTTGTAGCAGAGACATACCCATCACTTTCTGCCTCCAACTTGTATGTTCCGGGTTCTATCTTTATAGTATAGTTTCCGTCAATGTCGGTTGTTACTGGTTCCATTCCTGCTATCGCTATAGATGCCTGGATTGGTTTGCCTGTCACCCTGTCTGTTACTCTGCCTATTATATTCTCTGTTATAGCGACTTCTTCAACCTCAACTATTAGCTCCTCTATCTCCTCAACAGGCTTCACACCAATCGTGTATTTCACTCCGAAGTTTACTGCCCACGGCTGTTCCTTACCAGGACCCGCGGTTACATAATAAGCATTCTTCCAATCCGCCGGATATGTATTACAAAACACATCTTCGCTGATTCCACTTACATCAACATCAACTGCAAGAAGTAATGAGAGGTTTGAGTTGGGTTTGAAGACAACTCCTGGTGTGAGATACGCCCTCTCTGGACCAAAAGCAGGATTATCCCCTTCAAATCCTCCCAGATTCTCTCCTATAAGCTCGACAAAGGGCTGGACCTTTCCAAGATCATAACTTACTCCAAGTTGCCCTATATACTGGTCAGCATTGTCAGGCGTTCGCTTTGCGCTATGGTATATGTAACCTACACCACCTGTGAGATTTACATTAGCTATTTCATAACTCATTGCTCCCCTTACTCCAGCATCTACCCCACCTGTGGTGAAGTACCTGAATCGACCCTCGCCATTATCGGGTCCGTATACATCTTTCCCTGTACCGGTCAGAAGGAAAGGTTCAATAGCGAATATATCTGCAATGCTATACTTCACGCAAATTCCTATATCGCCAAGACCCATCTCTTTATTGTCCAAATCAGGATTAAAATCTCCCAAGTAGGGAACCCATAGTCCAACTGCAAGGTTATCTATTATTCCGTAATCCATACCAAGCACAAGCCTGCCACCATTGTAAGCGTCGGTTGCTCCCTGTGGGGTATATGTAAATCCCCTGGCAAGAAGCCCTATGTCAAAGCTTCCTTTTGGCATTCCTGTTGCCGGTTCCATCCTGAGAAACCCTGTGTATCCCCATGCCATTGTAGCTACAAGGATGCACACACATACGCCGTATATCTTCTTCATTCTACCTCCTTCTTTTCAATACCTCCGACTCTATCAACCCCCAACATAGGACCAAAAAATCTCTTTAGTTCCCTGTTTGAAAAAAAAGTAATTTAACAGGGACTGGGAGAGAACTTAAAAGATGAGGATGAAATATGTATGCCGGGAGTCGGACTCGAACCGACACGACCCCAAAAGGTCAGTGGATTTTAAGTCCACTGTGTCTACCTATTCCACCATCCCGGCAGTTGGCGCGAATTGATTAATGATCAATATCAGAAAATTACAGTCTTTGGTCTGTGGTCTCTGGTCTTCGGTCTGTAGTCTTTTATATTATAACACAAAAATCAGGATTTTGCAAGTAATTTTTTTGTTTTTTAAAACCACAGAGAACACGGTTCGGCTGAGTTCACCGAAGACAGAGAAAACAATATTTATTTTATTATTTGTTCTCTGCCTGTCTACCGACAGGTAGATGTGCTCAAATTCTTTATCAGTATTTTCCTTAGCTGATCTAAACCTGAGGCTTGCTTAAGTTCGATAGGAGAGAGCACAGAGATTTTCTATTTTTTTAAATTTTCTACCTCAAAGATACTCTGTGGTTATTTTTTCCTTGACAGGGAGAAAAAGTTGTGATATAATTGAAATATTGAGATTATTGCGAACGTAGGGTAGAGGTGTAGGGCAGAGCTTCAGCTCTGCGAGAATAATATAGCAAACCTGTAGGGCAAGGCTTCAGCCTTGCGGTAGAGCAAACCATAGGATATAGCAAACCTAAAGGTTTGCCCTACGATATGAGCTCTATGGAGAAGTATATAGTCATAATAGGCGGGGTCATCTCGGGTGTCGGCAAAGGAGTTGCTGCTGCGTCCATAGGTAAGATATTCAAAGAGTATGGATATTCCGTTACCGCTATAAAAATAGACCCTTATATAAACTATGATGCAGGCACGCTCCGACCCACAGAACACGGAGAGGTGTGGGTTACATACGATGGAGGAGAGATAGATCAGGACCTTGGAAATTATGAGAGATTTTTAGAAATTCCGATTCCCAGGAGAAACAATATCACAACAGGACAGATTTACAGCTCCATAATAGAAAGGGAAAGAAGGGGTAAATATCTTGGAGAAACCGTCCAGTTTATCCCTCATGTGCCTGATGAAATAAAGAAAAGAATAAGAGAAGCAGGAAAGGGATATGATATATCTATAATAGAAATAGGAGGGACAGTTGGCGATTATGAGAATATCCCATTTTTGTTTGCAGTGAAGGGTATGGAGAGGGAATTGGGCAAAGAGAATGTGTGCTATGTTCTGATTACATTTCTGCCTGTACCCGACCATATTGGTGAAATGAAGACAAAACCAACACAACAGGCGATAAAGCTGCTTCAAGAGAATGGCATAATCCCCGATATAATTCTGTGTAGAGGTCATAAACCTCTTGATATGATAAGAAAGAAAAAGATAGAGACATACGCAAACATAAAAAGTGAATATGTCATATCAGCCCCCGATATTCAGGTTCTCTATGAGGTGCCCCTTAACTTTGAAAAGGAGAAACTGGGTGACAAACTGCTTGAAAAACTCGAACTACCTTCCCGAAAGATGCCGGACTGGAAAGAATGGCGAAGACTTGTTACAAGGATAAAAAAGCCAAAAGGGAAGGTAAGGATTGGTATTATTGGGAAATACCTTAAAATAGGGGATTACAGTCTAAAAGACTCTTATATTTCAATAAATGAGGCACTAATTCATGCTGGTGCGAGGCTTGCCACAGAGGTAGATATTGAATGGCTTAACTCTGACTCTATAACTTCCAAACAGCTTTCAAGACTCGATGGTATACTGGTCCCTGGGGGGTTTGGTGAAAAGGGAATAGATGGAAAGATAGTGGCAATCAGATATGCGAGAGAGCATGATATACCATTTTTAGGCCTCTGTCTCGGGATGCAACTTTCAGTTGTAGAGTATGCAAGAAATGTCCTTAGTATGGATGCAGATTCGACGGAATTCAATCCTCATACCAAAATTCCTGTGGTTGATATACTTCCCTATCAGAGAGAATTATTGAAAGAAGATAGATACGGTGGAACAATGAGGCTCGGGGCTTACGCCGCTTATATAAAAGAGGGGTCTTTAGTGCATAAATTGTACGAAAGAAGATTTAAGAGGGATATGGCAATTTCACTTGAACCAGAGAGAAGGGGAAAGGTCATACCGGATATAAAGTATGTTGTGGAGAAACACAGACACCGTTATGAGATCTCTCCTGATTTTGTACCTACATTAGAAAAGGGAGGAATGCTATTCTCTGGATTTCACCAGCCTCTTAACGGTCCTCGTCTCATGGAGTTTGTAGAACTGTCAGACAATAGATTTTTTGTAGCAACACAGGCTCACCCTGAGTTTACCTCAAGTCTCACCTTTCCAGCACCACTCTTCGTGGGTTTTATTGAGGCAATAGGTAAATCGTAACTACCCTCCTTTTCTATTTTTTATACACTATCCCCAAAAAACACTTTATATTTACGCAAAATGCGTCCAGTAAAGGGATAAACTAATATTGTGGAATATATTTGCCGAAATACCTTTGCAGACCTTCTGTACAGCAATAATACCCCAATCAGTATAATATCAATGCTAATAAGGACTTACGAAAAGTAAATTTTTTTTATTTTTTTCTTGACAAAATACAATTTTTGATGTAAATTATATATAAGTGGTGAAAAGTGGTGAAAAGTGGTGATTATGTTTAATGGATTTGAGAGACATAACATAGAAGAGAAGGGTAGGCTTGCTGTTCCTGCGAAGTTCAGGAAGAGTATTGAGGATAGTATGGTCGTGATAACAAGGGGATACGACGGCTGTCTTGCAATATATACACTGCAAGAATGGCGCCGTTTTGAAAAGAGATTATCAAGACTTACTATGGCGGATTCGAGGGCAAGAAGGATAGTAAGATGGTTTTCTGGCAGTGCAGAGGTCTTAAAACTGGATAGGCAAGGAAGAATAAATATACCACAACATCTTCTTGATTTTGCAGGTGTCAAAAAGGAGGTAGTCATAACTGGTATTTTGAATCATCTTGAAGTATGGAGTGTTGAAAATTACGAAAAACAGAACCTTAGTGGTGATCCTTCTGAAATTGAGGGAATAGAAGGAATGGAGGTGTTATAAGAGCAGCAGGAGAAAAGCCTGCAAGATTAATGTTTCATATACCAGTGTTAGTTGATGAAGTGCTCTCGTTTGTTAAAAACGGGATATGGGTGGATACTACACTGGGAACAGGTGGACATACAGAGGCTATATTAACGAGATTTGATAAGGTGTTTGTGTATGGCATCGACAGAGATATAGAGAGTCTTGAGATCGCTAAAACGAGACTTAAAAGGTTTAAAGGGAAAATTAAGTTCATCTGTGGTGACTTCCGCAACCTAAAGGCGCTAATATCTGAGCCCGTTTGTGGAGTGCTTTTTGACATTGGATTATCTTCTTTCCAGTTGGATGATGCAGAAAGGGGTTTTTCGTACAGGCTGGATGGTCCTCTTGATATGCGAGTAAATAGAACAAACGGCCTGCCTTTACAGAGACGGCTCAGACATCTCACAAGGGCTCAGATAGAGAATATCCTGCGGGATTATGGTGAGGAAAGACGGGCGAGGGGGATAGCAAAAAAGATATATAATTCGCGTGATAAGATAGAAACAACGGCTGATCTTAGAGATCTTGTAGGAGGAGACTCAAGGACCCTTTCGAGGGTTTTTCAGGCGTTCAGGATATTTACAAATGATGAACTGGAAAACCTGAGAGAAGGTCTGCATACCGCCCTCTCAATACTTAAGAAAAAAGGAAGAATCATTGTTATATCCTACCACTCTCTTGAAGATAGGATTGTCAAGCAATTTTTTAAAGAGAATAGCCATCTGGTAGTATTGACAAAGAAACCGATAAGACCGTCTGAAGAGGAGATTGCCTCAAATCCAAGGGCGAGGAGCGCAAAGATGAGGGTGGCGGAGGCGAGGGAAGGAGGAAGGGGGAAGAGAGAAGAGAGAATGACTAATGACCAATGACCCTGATGAAATAGCTCACAAGTTCGCATTTCACAGGGTAAACTGATAACGGTTCGGCTGAGCGGCTCGGCAGTGAGCTCGCCAAACTGTTCACCGAAGACTGACCACTGAATATTATGCGTGCACCTGTCTATGTACTTATAATAGTGGGAATATTTGTGCTCTCATTCCTATATCTCTACCAACATTCTGTAACTTTACAACTAATGCTCACACTGAATGAGAAGCAACGGGAACTCTCTCGTGTAGAAGAAGAGGTTGAAAGGTTACGAGCCAGCACTTCGCAACTACTTTCTTATCCAAGAATAAAGCGTATCGCATCTGGATGGGGATTCAGGTATCCTCATGTAAATGACATAGTGATTATTCAAGAGACAGACTCATCGGTGGTAGATAGTCAATAGTTTGGTAATGGGCGACTTTTGACAAGATGGTTATCGGTAATAGGTAGTCAGTA
>DAOUSS010000297.1 GCA_030627085.1 Candidatus Stahliibacteriota bacterium
ACCTCTTTCTTCATTTTTTCAAATGCATTCTTCTCAATGAGGTGCTTGGTTTCGTCAGTAAGAGGTGTATGGATAGATATGTAATCCGAATCTCGGAGGAGCGTATCAAGGTCTACCTTATCTATACCTTCAGCTGTGGTATAAGGGTCGTATGCGATAACTCTCATACCAAGTGCCTTTCCTCTCTTTGCAAGTTCTATTCCAATCCTTCCGAGGCCTATGATACCAAGTGTCTTACCAAACAACTCCACTCCCTTTAAAGCCTTCTTTTCCCATTTTCCTTCCTTGATTCCAACAGTACCTTGCACAATATGCCTTGACAAGGCAAGCATATGGGCAAGTGCAAGTTCTGCGACCGATATAGATGATGCGGCGGGAGTGTTTACGACCTTTATACCCTTCTCTTTTGCATAAGAGACATCTATATTATCTATCCCAACTCCGCCTCTTATGATGAGCTTCATTGTATCCATACTGTCTATCATCTCTTTCCTCACCTTTGTTGCAGATCTCACAACCATGCAGTCATATCCTTTAACTTTGCTAACCAGTTCCTCTTTTGGAAGAGAAGAAAGGTCGTCAACCTCTACCCCACATCCCTTAAGCTGTTCTATTGCAGTCTTTGCTATAGGATCGGCAATAACTACCTTCATAAAACCTCCAATGTTAATATTTTTACTTTAATATTTCCATTGCCTTTGCTACACCTTTCCCCAAACTAACTTCATAGCCGAGATCCTTGAGCGAGAGTTCAAGTGCCGATATAGCAGTTATAACATCAAACTCTCCCATATACCCAAGATGGGCTATACGAATGATCTTTCCCTTAAGTTGTGCCTGTCCACCTGCGACTTTGATACCGTATTTCTTATCGAGTGTATTCTTGAGTGCACCACCGTCTATACCTGGAGGGACATTTATTGCAGTTACTGCATTCGCAGGATTTTTTGAGAATAGAGTGAGCCCAAGCAATCTGACTGCTTCTCTCGTTGCCCTGGCAAGTTTGGCGTGTCTTTCAAGTGTGTTGTCTATCCCTTCCTCTTTTAATATGGATAGTGCCTTATTCAGAGCCACTACGAGGGATACTCCAGGAGTATATGCAGTCGGAGATTTTTTCTCGAGTGCTTTTCCCTGTTTTTTGAAGTCAAAGTAGTATTTCGGGCATTTTGAAGTTTCAGCGAATTTCCATGCTTTCCCTGATACAGATGCAAATGCAAGCCCCGGGGGAAGCATAAGCCCTTTTTGAGAACCCGAAACACAGATATCAACGCTCCACTCGTCTGTGCGTATGTCACATGCACCAAGTCCTGATATCGCATCTACGATAAGAAGAGTATTTTCTCTTCCTCTTATGATTTCTCCATACTCTTTTATCGGGAATAGTGTTCCAGTAGATGTTTCACACAGAGTTGTGAAAACAGCTTTTATGTCGCGATGCTGGTCGAGGATTTTTTCCACATCCTCAGGTCTTGCATAATCTCCCCACTCAACATTCAGTGGAATAACCTCTATCCCATAAGCCTGACATATTTCGCCCCATCTTTCTCCAAACTTTCCACCCATTATGCATAGTGCTTTGTCACCAGGGGAGAGCATGTTTACAACTGCTCCCTCCATTGCCCCTGTTCCTGACGAGAGGAATGTAAGCACTATATTCTGTGTTTTGAATATACTCTTCAAGTCCTCAGTCGCTCTCTCAAATATCTCTACAAATTCCTTTGTGCGATGGTGTATGATAGGTTTTGCTTCTGCAAGTCTTATATCGTCAGGTACCGGTGTTGGTCCCGGTGTCATAAGGTATACCTTTTGCATATAGCCTCCTTGTAATTTGTAAGGTATTGGCAAATGCTTAACCACGCATATGATAAGTTATTAAGTTATTGGGTCATTAAGTCATTAAAAGATTGCTTGCCCGACGATGCAGATACCCAATTACCTAATGACTTAATTACTATATTTTTATCTGCGTTAATTGTATAATGATATTGTCTCTTTTTAGGTTGATATTGAAAAAAGTGAAT
>DAOUSS010000275.1 GCA_030627085.1 Candidatus Stahliibacteriota bacterium
CAGGGGCGTACGATACACTTTCTGCAATGCTCATAGAGAAAGCGGGATTTAAGGCGATTCAGGTATCTGGATTTGGACTTGCTGCATCCTATCTTGGAAAGCCAGATGTAGGACTTCTAACACAAACAGAGATGATAACACTTACAAAGAACATAGTGAATGCAGTTGATATACCCGTTATGGGAGATGGGGATACGGGATTTGGAAATGCAATAAATGCAATAAGAGCCACACGAGAGTTTGAAGATACCGGATGTGCTGGAATGAACATAGAAGACCAAGTATTCCCGAAGAAGTGTGGACATATGGAGGGGAAACAGATTATTTCACTGGAAGAGATGGTTTTGAAGATAGAGGCGGTTTGTGACGCAAGAAGAGATCCTGACTTTGTGATAAATGCAAGAACAGATGCCATCTCCGTGGTCGGGCTCGATGAGGCAATAAAGAGAGGAAAGGCGTATGCAAAGGCGGGTGCTGATTTGATATTTGTTGAGGCACCAAAGACCAAAGAAGAGATAAAAAGAGTTGTCAGCGAAATAGATGCGCCTGTATCAATAAACCTCTTTGACGGTGTGAAGGGTGGAAAAACTCCTCTTGTGAGCATAGAGGAACTCAGAGAACTTGGTGTTGCGAGGGTATCAATCCCTGTTGGAACGGTATTTGCGGTTGTGAGGGGTGTGAGCAACTATCTTGAAGCACTTGCAAAAGAAGGAATAATACCTGACAGATACGACCTTGTGATACCGTTTGAGGAGTTTAAGGAGCTTGTCGGGCTTCCGGAGATAAAAGAACTTGAAAAAAGATACCTGCCAAAAGAGATATACCAGGAGAGATATAAGAACAGGCAATGATGGGGTAAATCCATCAGGAGAGGAGGAGGTTATGGGAAAGACGATTGCTGAAAAAATCCTTGCGAATAAAAGCGGTAGAGAGAGCGTCTCTGTAAATGAGATCGTTGAAGCAAAAATAGATGTCGCAATGTCCCATGAAAATGCGGATATGGTTTTGAAGGCGTTCAGGAACATTGGAATTCCAAAGGTATGGGACCCTGAGAGAATCGTTATCCTGTTTGACCATCGTATTCCCGCTGAATCAGAACGAACTGCAACTACACATAAGAGATTACGGGCATTTGTTGAGGAGCAGAGGATAAAGAACTTCTACGATATGCGGGATGGAATCTGCCATCAGATTCTACCAGAAAAGGGACATACGAGACCGGGTGAGATTCTCGTTGGAACAGATTCACATACCACAACTCACGGCGCATTCGGTGTGCTTGCAACAGGTATAGGGGCAACAGAGATGGCAGGTGTCTGGGCAACAGGCAAGCTATGGTTCAAAGTCCCGGAGACAATCAAGATAACAGTTAACGGAAAATTTCAATCATCCGTATCAAGTAAAGACCTGATACTCCATATAATTGGAACGCTCAAGGCAGATGGAGCAGATTACAAGGCGGTAGAATTCTCAGGAGAGGCTATTGATAATATGACAATAGCCAGCAGAATGGTGCTCTCAAATCTCTCTATGGAGATGGGGGCAAAGTGCGCATTTGTTCTCCCTGATGAGAAAACCATCCAGTATGTAAGAGAGAGAACAAATAAACCGTTTGATACAATTCTGCCCGATTCTGATGCAGAATATCTTAGAGAAATAGAGTTTGATGTTTCAGAACTCTCTCCGCAGATTGCCTGCCCGCACGCTGTTGATAATGTAGAGAATGTGGTAGATGCTTCAGGAACAAAGATAAACCAGGCACTTATTGGTTCCTGCACTAATGGAAGACTTGAAGATCTTGAAGTGGCAGCAAGAATTTTGGAAGGGAAGAGTGTTCACCCAAAGGTAAGGATGCTTGTAATCCCTGCATCGAGGGAGATCCTGATTGAAGCGATAAGAAGGGGTTATATAGAGACATTTATCAAAGCAGGAGCACTCGTTCTGAATCCTGGATGTGGTCCCTGTCTCGGCGCACATCAGGGCGTGCTTGCCCCCGGTGAAGTCTGCATATCATCTACAAACAGAAACTTCCAGGGAAGAATGGGAAGTCCAGAATCCTTTGTCTATCTTGCTTCACCTGCAACTGTTGCCGCATCCGCAGTGCTGGGAGAGATAGCAGACCCGAGGCAGTTTATCAATTGAGCGCTTGTGCAAACTGTTAGTCTGTCGCATTTCTAAAAATTAGACACAGACAAAAATAGTAATTAAGTTAGGCGATTATAAAACATTTGACACCAAGGAAGATGCTTATACTAAACTGTGTCCTCGTATCGTGTTTATCGTCTTCATTTCTTTTGCTTGCCCAAAAGAAACGAAGCAAAGAAAAGGGCACCCCGTATGTTTTTCTTAACGGCAGATTGGCTGCGATTTATGGCTAATTTCTATAAACTCGCTGACG
>DAOUSS010000037.1 GCA_030627085.1 Candidatus Stahliibacteriota bacterium
ATCTGGGAAAGGTAAAACCAAACTTAAAGAGTAAAAGGGAATTTGTCACAGTAGCAGATAGATTGGCTGAAAAGAAAATATACGAGATTATAAAAAGAGCATTCCCTGACCACTCAATCCTTGCTGAAGAATTCTATAATGAGAAGGAAAAATCTGCTTACAGGTGGATTGTAGACCCTCTTGATGGCACCAATAACTATGTATACTCCTATCCTTTTTTTGCTGTTTCCATTGCCCTTGAAAAGGAAGGAGAGGTAATATTAGGTATAGTTTACGACCCCCTGAGAGATGAATTGTTTGAGGCAGAAAAAGGGAGAAATGCAAAGCTCAACGGCAAAAAAATAGAGGTCACCCAAACATCGCGGGTTAAAAAAACAAGACTTCTGACAGGCTTTCCTTATTTTATGGATAGAGACAACAACCTTGACAATTTTGTAAAGTTTGCTATTGATGCACTAGAAATAAGGGTTGGTGGTTCTGCAGCTCTTGACCTGTGTTATGTTGCCTGTGGAAGGGCTGATGGTTACTGGGAACTTAAATTGAAGCCCTGGGACACAGCTGCTGGCAAACTTATAGTGGAGTGTGCTGGTGGTAGGGTGACCGATATAGATGGGAAAAAGTTCACTCCCTATAAAGCAAGCATACTCGCAACAAACGGAAGAATACACGAGGAGATGGTGACAATGTTTAGGTGACAGGTGGTAGGTGAATGGTTGAATGTTAAATGTGAAATGTGGAGTGTGACAGGTGGTAGGTGAATGGTGTAAGGCGTAAGGAGTCCCGGCGTCGTTGGTCTTTTGTCTGTGGTCTTTGGTCTTCAGTCTTAATTTTCCATTTTGATTTGTAACTTCTTGCCCAGTGGAATAAGACTTTGTATTCCACAGGGTGAACATTTTGATTCCTGACCGCCGTCAGGCAGGTTTGATATTCCTAGCAGGGGGTTTTTATGGAGATAAAAATTGTAGAGATAGAAAAACCCGATGATGTAAATCTTATTCTTGCCCAGTCACACTTTATAAAGACTGTTGAGGATGTATATGAATGTCTTGTAAGTTCTGTGCCTGGTATAAAGTTCGGGCTTGCTTTTGCAGAATCATCAGGGCTAAGACTTATAAGATATACCGGTACAGATGAAGAACTTACAAGACTGGCAAGGGAAAACCTCACCCGTATCGGTGCCGGACATTCCCTCCTGATATTTTTGAAGGGTGCGTACCCGATAAATGTATTGCCAAGATTGAAACAGGTGGAGGAGATTGTTGGGATTTACTGTGCTACAGCAAATGCCTGTCAGGTTGTTGTGGCGGAAACGAAAAAGGGAAGGGGAATCCTTGGGGTTATAGACGGTGAAATCCCTCTTGGAGAGGAGGGAGAAAAAGAGATTAAAGAGAGAAAAGAATTTTTGAGAAAAATAGGATACAAACAGTGAACAGTAAGGCGGAAAGCGTAAGGCGGAATGTGAAATGTTGAATGTGAAATGTGGATCCAATTTTCAATTGTCAATCGTCAATAGTCGTTGGTCTCTGGTCTGTAGTCTGATGTCTGTGGTCTTGTTATGATAGGTATAGATATAGTTGAGATAGAGAGAATAGCAAGTATTCTGCAGAGGTACGGGGATAGGTTCTTAAGAAGAGTGTTTTCCGAAGAGGAGATAGCTCTCTATAAAAACCATAAGAAACGAGTATCATTTCTTGCTGGAAGATTTGCCGCAAAAGAGGCAGTTATAAAGGCATTTGGCAGATATATTTCCTGGGATAGGATAGAGATTCTGGGAGAAGAAAAACCTTATGCAAACATAGAAGGTAAAACTGAGATTCCGTTAATGCTCTCTATCAGTCATACAAAAACCCTTGCAGTTGCAGTCGCCATTATTAAAGCTCCCGATACATTGTGGGAAAGGTCTCCTGACCTTGATATATTGTAAGAAAGGTCTCCTGACCTTGACAATTCCCCAATTCAAAGAGAGGTATATGTTACATTCACCACAATATAGTCCACAGGCGCCAATAAATCTGTAACCAATTTCTTTCATTTCAATTGTTTCCTTTCATTTCTTGCCGTTTTGGCTAACGCTGTTTCGCCATCTTTTGACCTATTCTCGTCCTATTAATCTCCAATGTGTGTGAACTCTACTTCAGTCAATTGCCTTTCAGGGGAAATCTCTTTTAACAGCCGTTTTACCGTTTCAAGATTTGCTCTATCAAAGGTTTCTCTCTCATTTGTTTCTCCCTTGCTCTTAATCCTTGGTTCATAGGATAATATAATATTCCCCCCTGTTTCAAAAGCGGCCATAGCCCCTTTTTTTCCCACCTTATTCTCAGCTAACTTGTTTTTGTCCCTCAATATCACAAATGTTCGGTATAGATACCCAGACTTGGCAGAGATAATATTTTCTGTATGACCCTGTTCGTTTAACCTGTGCCACGCTCCAATGATTCTATCTGCTGCAATCTCAATCTTTGTTTTATCTTGCCCCTCGACTATCCAGATAGGAACATAATATTTTGGTTGTGAAATTCTTATGTCATTACTGTTATACACAACATTCTTATTTTCAATCTTTATCTCCTCAATCGGAAATTTCTCAGTAGTTACCTGTAGATGTTCATGCTCTTCAATGGAAGCCCCCGCCAATCCATTAAATATTGCCCTGAAATAACCATCCGTCTTATCTATAAAATCATTTGACACCTCAATGATCTTTTTTCGATATTGTTGAGGCTGATGCTCTGCGCTCATTATTGTAAAATGATTATTTGTTATATAAGCAAAATTTGCCCCCGCATAATATTTATCACCAGCAAGATCAATTTCAAGCAGTATCTCTCCAGGATTTTGTCTCTTAATATTATACTCGCATAAAAAGCAAGGTTCTCCTTTTTTGTCTGGATTAATCAATTTAGTTTTATCAACATTCCCTGCGATAACTTTTCGTTCTCTAAGTAGTTGGTGATCGTGTCTTAGCTCCCGATCTGGATTCCACTCCAAACGAAAAGTAATACCAGTGTCAAGGTCAAAGAATCTTTTCTCTTCTTTGCCCTCAGGTTTTAAGGGATCAGCTAATACAAATCCAGTATTAACTTGCTGACGGTATAAAGCTAAGAGTGCATAAGCTAAGCCTACACGCTCTCTCAATATATGTACATCTCTTAATATATCTTCTCGTCTCTCTGTGGATGTTTCGATAATCTTCTCAAATAACGATCGATCTTCATCGAAAACACTAAAATTCCTATGCAAATCTTCAACATACTTGTTGTAGTTCATCTTTTCTTACTTCCGTTAGGCGAAGTGATTTTTTAGTCCTGTTGTTTACTTCACTAACTCTTGTTAAGCACCATTACTAACTTCTAAATCAATGTAATAACCATTGCAGCAATTATTGCACACCAGAGGACTATATTAGCAATAATTTTACTTCTTTTATTTTCCGTTGGTTCCCATCCAATTATGCCACCTGAAACAAAAATTCCGATGAGTATATACTGAATTACAGATATGATACTCTGCGGAATAGGAATAATACTCAATGCCAATATCATCATACCAACGACTATAGCAAGTAAAACAGGAAAATTTTTACCTTTTCTTTGTCCCATATTAAACCTCCTGGTATTCATTGCATTATTTTGGCCAACGGAATCGGCATTCACGAAGTGCTCCGTGCCGAGCTGAGCCAAGTTTGGCCGAATTTTACTTTTTTTCTTTGATACCTTGATATACAGAAATAATTTTACCTTTAAAATTCTCAGGAGCTTCTATGTACCCCCAACCTTTTTGCATCTGCCACAAGCCATCATATGCAGAATCATGATATGATTTTAGTAAATAAGGAATATTTTCTTGATCAAGTATAGATGCTAGAAGTCTAGCTTCAATTTCATTTTCTAAAGTGATTATTTTTTGATATTTTATCATAGATTTTTCCATTTTTTTATCAAATTGGCTTTCAGCCAAATTTCATATAACGGTCGGCGGGTAAGCGAAGTTCGCTGGAAGAAAGCCTGCTTTCACGTCGTATCGTCTATATTTTGTTATTGTTTAAACCGAAGATAAAGGCTCGATGTCGCAACCAGAGCCATTTAGTCTAACTCGTTTATATCTGACATGATGTCGTATATACTTCCAATGTAGTGGTATATGTGACGTAGTGTCGTATATACCACACTATGGATGGTGTTTATCTTCTATATTACCTCTTTCGTTTAGATTGTCTAATGGACTTACTATACTACTCAAAGATTTATTACTAACATGTGTGTAAATTTCCGTTGTTTTACTGCTTTTATGCCCCAGGAGCTCCTGGATATATCTTAAATCTACCCCACTTTCTAACAGGTGAGTTGCGAAACTATGCCTCGAGGCAGATCAGACAGGGACGACTCGACTGAGCCCCTCGGTATTGAGCCTCGGGACGAAATGCTCGCCGAAGTCAAGCCCTGTCCCTACATCATCCTCCCGCATTCTGTGGTGTCTTCCACAAGAAGAAATCCCTCCCACGATGCGGGTCTAAAGACCCGCTATTGCATTACATTCCTGCCAAGTAATCAATAATAATTAAATCTGCGTTAATCTGCGTCTAAAATTATTTCCTTGATATCATCTCTCTTCGTAAATCCTCAAAGAGAGTTATATGCGCAAGCTGAAGCTTGCGACTACCATTTTTGTGACTTTCTGCACTCTCTGTAAAGGTTTGCCCTTCCAGATTGTCCCTTTGTTATTTTAACCCTACCGCCTCTTATCCTATCTTTTAAATTATACTATAAAAAATTTTCTCTGTCAAGAAAAAACATCACCTTCCAGAACCTTCCCATTTTTTCCTTCATTGCATAGAAAGTATAAAACACGAATATCACGTCTGCCTGCGGTAGGCAGGTAAGAGATTTTTCTTTTTCATTTCTTTTTTATCTCTTAAGTTCTCTTTCAATCCCTGTCAAATTTTTTTCCTTGACAGTGGTCTAAAGTTGTGGTATAATAAAAATTCAAGGAGAATAGACATCTTTTGGGTTAATACTATGAGGAAAATGACCTTATATTTTATGCTTATCATCCTTCTTGCTGGTTGCAGCAAGAAGGATGATAAAGTAACAGAAGTAAAATTCTGGCATGTTATGGGAGGGCCTCTTGGTAAGGCACTTAACGAACTCGTAGACGAATTCAACGAGGAAAATCCTGATATACATATTACATCTGTGAGCATGGGGAATTATCAGGCACTTACGCAGAAGATTATGGCATCTATACTTGCCGGGAATCCGCCGACCATTGCCCAGGTGTACGAGTCCTGGACAACAAGTCTCATGCAGGCAGATGCAATACAACCGATAGAGGATTTTATACGGGGTGAGGAGGGACTGAAAGAAGAAGAGATTTCCGATATATTTCCTGTGTTTATAAAAGACAATACCTGGAATGAAAGATTTATAACATCTCCCTTCAACAAGAGCGTGGTAACATACTTCTACAATATGGATATGTTTGAGAAAGAAGGGATAGAGAAATTTCCTGATACATGGAACGAATTTCTTATGGTTGCAAAGAGACTGACAAAGGATATAAATGGTGATGGCGAACCCGATATATGGGGCACTGCATTTCCTGTAAATGCTGGGATGTTTGCACAGATACTACATGCAAAAGGGGGAAAAATCCTCTCTCCTGATGAGAAACAGCCTGAGTTTCAAAACAAAGAAGGTATTGATGCGCTCAGATTTATATATGACCTCATATACACCCACAAGGTTGCATATCTCACTACAGGCTATGAGCATCAGGATGACTTTATTGCAGGAAATGTTGCTATGATATCAGGCACATCTGTTTCTTATTCCTTCATAAAGGAGGCTAAGCCCAGTTTTAGAATAGGGGTTGCACCGCCTCCGGGCGATAAAGAAAAGGTGGTATTCATAATGGGTACGAATGTTGCAATATTCAGAAATTCTGGGGAGAAGGAAAAGGAGGCTGCCTGGAAATTCATAAAATGGTTCATATCAAAGGAGATTCAGGCAAGATGGGTGATTAAAACGGGTTATGTTCCTGTAAGAAAATCCACGCTTGAACTTCCGGCGATAAAACAGCATCTGCAGAATGTACCCGGACTTAAAGATGCATGGGCATCACTTGACTATGCATTGATAGAACCAAGAACACCTGGTTGGCTTGTGGGGAGGAGACTCCTCTCTGATGTCGGGATAGAACCCGTGCTACGGGGAGGAATGGCGGTAGAAGAATCTCTCACAAGATGCGCAAAAGAGGTGGAAAGGGCGCTTGCCTTACAATATTGAACAGGTAGTAGAGTATCAGAAGATCAGGTAATCAGTAATCGGTCATCAGTATGGTGTAAACAAGGAGAAATGGGGCTCCCTTTCTCCTTAAGGTGTTACCGATAACCAATAATGGATAACTCCGGTATTATTGACGCATATTTTAGAGTAAACAACTATGCTACACGCAAATTTTGTTCACCTTCATCTTCACACAGAGTATAGCTTCCTTGATGGAGCTTGCAGGATTGATGATTTAGTGGAGGCTGCCTCAAGGTATAAACTTCCTGCACTCGCTATTACGGATCACGGTAACATGTGCGGGTGTATAGAGTTCTATAAGAAGCTTATGCATGCAGCTATCAAGCCCATTATAGGACAGGAAGTGTATCTTGCACCCCAATCAAGATTTGACAGGAAAGGAAAAGAGGCATATTATCACCTTGTTCTTCTCGTGAGAAATGAGAAAGGATATAAGAACCTTGTAAAACTTTCTACAATAGCGTATAAAGAGGGTTTCTACTATAAGCCGAGGATAGATAAGGAAGTATTGAAGGAATACAGTGATGGACTTATAGGCATGTCTGCCTGTATCAGAGGCGAGATCTCATATCATTTACTCAGAGGTGACTATGATAAAGCCAAGAAGGCATTACTGGAATATCTTGCTATATTTGGGAAAGAAAATTTTTATCTGGAACTTATGAGATTGGGTCTAAAAGAAAATGAGATTGTAAACGGTGGACTTCTCACCCTGTCAGAGGAACTTGGTGTTCCCTGTGTGGCGACCAATGATTGTCATTATATAAATAAGGATGATAGTGAGTCACATGATATTCTACTCTGCCTCCAGACAGGAAAGGATATTAATGATGAAAGTAGGATGCGGTTTGAATCGAATGAGTTGTATTTACGCTCACCTGAGGAGATGAAACAACTTTTCTCAGACCATCCAGAGGCGATTAAGAATACACTTGAAGTTGCAGATAGATGTAATCTTGACTTTCACCTCGATGAAGTGAAAGTGCAGCTTCCTCATTATGATGTACCTGAGGGATTTTCATCCAGTGACGAGTATCTTGAGAAACTTGCAAAGGAAGGATTAAAGGCAAAATATACTCACATCGACGAGAAGATTGAGGAGAGATTTAATCACGAGCTCGATGTGATCAAAAAACGGGGACTTTCAGGTTACTTCCTTATAATTACGGATCTTGTTAATTTTGCAAGAGAGAGTGGTATTCCCGTTGGTCCTGGTCGTGGGTCTGCAGTGGGAAGTCTCGTATTATATTCACTTGGCGTTACCGAGATAGACCCTCTCAAATACGGGCTTGTATTCGAAAGGTTTCTAAACCCTGAGAGGGCAGCAATGCCCGATGTAGATATAGATTTCTCTGATACGAGGAGAGACGAGGTTATATCCTATATAAAAAGAAAATATGGAGAAGAGAATGTCTCTCAGATCATCACATTCGGGACGATGGCAGCAAGGGCAGTTGTTAGAGATGTCGGTAGAGTGCTCAAAATTGCGCTTCCCGAGGTAGACAGAATAGCAAAGGCAATACCATTTGGGGTAAGTCTTAAAGAAGCGCAAGAGATACCGGAGTTCAGGAATATAATAAATGAGAAGGAAGAGTATAAGAAACTTATCTCCCTGGCAATGAGGCTCGAAGGTATTACAAGGCACGCCTCAGTGCATGCTGCAGGTATGGTGGTTGCTCCGCATGAGATTACTGAATTTGTTCCACTTTATCGTATGCCGGATGGTTCTTTTGTGACTCAGTATCCTATGGAGGCTATTGATGCGCTTGGACTTTTGAAGATAGATATACTCGGACTCCGCACACTCACGATTATAAATGATACGATAGAACTCTTGAAGAGAGAAAATAAGAAGATAGATATAGAAAACATCCGCCTTGATGATAAGAAGGCATTTAATCTCCTTTCAAAAGGTATGACGAATGGTGTATTTCAGCTTGAGTCAGAGGGAATGAAAGATATCTTAAGAAAGATAAAACCCGATTCATTCACTGATATAATGGCAGTTCTTGCGCTCTACAGACCCGGTCCTCTCGGTGGACTTACAAAAGATAGCTTTATAAAGAGGAAGCATGGGAAAGAAGCAATTGATTATATCCATAAGAATCTTGAACCAATTCTAAAAGAGACATACGGGATTATACTGTATCAGGAACAGGTGATGCAAATAGCATCAGTAGTTGCAGGATTTTCACTTGGAGAGGCAGATATTTTAAGAAGGGCTATGGGTAAGAAATTACCGGAGGTTATGGATGAGAAGAGGAAGGCATTTGTAGAGGGAGCGTTGAGAAGAAACTATTCTGAGGAGGTCGCGAACAGGCTCTTTGATCTCATCATCCCCTTTGCTGGTTACGGATTCAACAAGTCGCATTCAGCAGGTTATGCGCTTATATCATATAGAACCGCCTTTCTGAAGGCACACTATCCGCAGGAATTTCTATCAGCAACACTCACAAATGAGTCTTCATCCTCGGATAAGATTGCTGAATTTGTAAAGGAGGCGAATGTCTTGAAGATTGATATATATCCTCCCAGTATAAATAAGAGTTTCTATGAGTTTTTACCTGAAGGAGATGGTATAAGGTTTGGATTGTGTGCAGTAAAGAATGTGGGAGAGAATGCCTGTATGTCGATTATCTCTACACGTAAAAGGGGCGAATTTAGGAGTTTTATGGACTTTTTGAACGGAGTAGATTCGCGGATTGTAAGTAAGCGTGCTGTAGAAAGTCTTATAAAAGCAGGAGTCTTTGACGAGATTAAAAAGAATAGGGCAGAGTTACTCTCGATACTCAGTACCATCCAGAGAAGACAGGGCAGTGTTGGTCAGGCATCGCTATTTAGAAGAGACGCCAGCTCTAAGGAGAAGGAAGCATTTTCAGTTACAGAACATCTCTCATTTGAAAAGGATTCGCTTGGATTTTATCTTTCAGGACACCCACTAGATAGATATTCTGACGAACTTACTGCATTTACGACAACAACTTCATCGTCACTTGCCGCATTGCCGGTTGGTAGTAAAGTGATTCTCTCAGGTGTAATTACAAAGAGGAGAAAAAGACAGGTTAAGAATGGCGATCTTCTGGTCATTCTTACATTGGAGGATCTTGAAGGTGTATACGATGCGACGCTTTTCGGTGACTCTCTGATTGGTCAGATCCCTGAGAAGGATTCACCTATTCTCGTAAAGGGAAAGGTTGGTTTATTCAGAGAAAACAAGAATGTAAAGGTTGAAAAAATTGTTCCGCTTTCCAAAGTGAGAGATGAGTTCGTAACTGGTGTAGAGATACGACTCAATCTAATCGGACTCACAGAAGAGACATTAAAAAATCTAAAAGCCATCCTGGAGGCCTCACCGGGGAATAAAGAGGTATTTTTGAGGATGGAAGAGAATGGTAAGTACACTATAGCCCGATGCAAAACCCTAAAGGTTTCACCAAACAGGACAACACTGTCAAAAATAAGGAAGCTATTGGGGGAACATGCGATTACTCTGAAGGGAGAAATATGAGCGAATTTAATACAATAAAAGAGGCGATAGAGGAGATAAAGAAGGGAAAGGTCATCATAGTAGTAGATGACGAAGATAGAGAGAACGAAGGAGATTTCATCTGTGCAGCAGAGAAAGTTACCCCCCAGACTATCAACTTTATGGCAAAAGAGGGAAGGGGACTTATCTGTGTGGCACTTCCCAGGGAAAGACTCTCCTCTCTTCATATTACAGATATGGTAAGGGATAACACATC
>DAOUSS010000298.1 GCA_030627085.1 Candidatus Stahliibacteriota bacterium
AAATAGTAGCATACAAAACTAATCCCCATTATGTTTTTTAGGCAGATTGCAAGATTTATTTGTGGGAGACATCTCTTTGTGGGAGAGACCTCCCGGTCTCGATTATCAAGGTCAGGAGACCTTTCCCACAGAAAAATGTTTTATAATCACCAAAATTAAATTTCAAAAATCAAAATTACCTGCCTACCGTCAGGCATACTATATTTTGAGTTTTTATCCCTTCCGTCGGGAGGTAACTCCCGACGACACCCTCTTCTCCATCCTTCCCCAGTTTTTTCCCACTTTCATATCACACACCACAGGCACATCAAGGCTTACTGCCCTCTCCATCTCTCTTTTAACGATGTCTGATACTTCTGTAAGTTCGTCTCCGGTTACCTCAAGCACGAGTTCGTCATGCACCTGAATTATCATTCCGCTTTTCTTGTTAGAAAGTGCCTTATCTATATTTATCATGGCAACTTTTATCATATCTGCTGCACTTCCCTGAATTGGCGCATTTATTGCAGCCCGTATGTCGGCTCCTTTTACGCTTTCAAAGTATCTTTTTCTACCCAGTATGGTAGTTGTATAGCCCTTTTCTGTTGCTTCTCTGACTGTATTCTCCACCCATTCCTTGACGCCCGGGTATGTTCTAAAGTATGCATTTATAAAGAGATTTGCATCTTCTACTGATATGCCAAGCCTTCTTGAAAGTCCATATGCTCCCATACCATAAATTATCCCAAAGTTTATCATCTTTGCCATCTCTCGCTCTTTTTTGCCTACGAGTTCCTCAGGAATACCAAGAACAAGTGCTGCAGTGCGTGTGTGGATGTCCTCATTTTGCTCAAATGCCTCCTTCAGATTCTTATCTCCTGAAAGGGATGCCACTATTCTAAGTTCTACTTGTGAATAATCAGATGAGAGAAGCACCCAGCCAGGAGGTGCTATGAACCCTTCTCTTACCGTGGGTGGAATGTTTTGAAGATTTGGCTTGATAGATGAGAGTCTTCCCGTAGCGGTGGTGGTCTGGCACCATTTCGTCCTCACCCTGCCATTCTCTACAAGTTCCGGTAATGCATCTATATAAGTAGACCTTATCTTTTCTGTTTCTCTGTACTGGAGCAGGAGTTCCACTATTTCATGATAGGGGACAAGCTTCTCAAGAACCTCCTGGTTAGTTGATACTCCAGTCTTCGTGCGTTTGATCTTTGGTAATCCCAGTTTCTCAAAAAGGATATATGAGAGCTGTTTTGGTGAATTTAGATTGAATTTCATGCCTGCCAGTTTATATATCCGTTCTTCATAACCGTGTAATTCCTTCTTCAGCCTTTTACCCTCTTCTTTGAAGAATCCCATATCTACCAGAACACCCCTTTCTTCCATCCTTGCAAGCACGCTTGAGAGGGGAAGTTCCACATTATAATAGATTCTCCCAAGTTCTCTTTTCTCAAGTTCCTCTTTCAATATAGGATAAAGGGCAAGAAGAATAGAAGCACGTAGAGATAGGCATTCTGAGAGCTCATTCTCTGAGGGATTTTTAGGTAGCGATGGGAATGGCCTTGATAGGTATTTGAGAGACATTTTCGAGAGCGAATGGTTGCCGAGTGAAGGCTCGAGGAGATATGAGGCAATCGCCACATCAAATATGGCGTTTTCTCTGTCGAACAGGGACAATTTGAAGAAGTCTTTGGATACATCCGTCGCAGTTATTTCTGAATGGTTAATGACTTCTCTTATCTTTTCGTAGTTATTCAGAGAGGAGACAGCAGTGTTTGAATCTGTAGCAACCGCTATTATATCGTTGAGAAGCGTTACGCCAACTTCCTTCAAATTGCCCTTCATAAGTTTATCTATGCTTACATTTTTAGCCTGTTTTTTAGAGGATAGTTCGAGTTTCTCTATTAAGGAGAAAAACTCAAGTCGTGTAAGGAGATTTAACAGTTCATCTTTGTGGAGCATCCCCATTTTGAGTGATTCTATCTCTATGGGTATTTCTTTTTTTATTTCAAGTGTGGCAAGTTCCCTCGA
>DAOUSS010000326.1 GCA_030627085.1 Candidatus Stahliibacteriota bacterium
CCTTCAAAATCATATTCCTGGAGATACTTATCATATGAATACTCTGCTACATCATCCCAGAAGAGTGTTACCTTACCATCACCAGCAATCGCTCTAACATGCGGCTTGTCAGGTGGTCTTGAAAAATTATAATTTGCATTGTAAATTGCCTGAACGGTTTTTGTATTTCTTTTTAAATCATCCTCGTCATATCCAAAGACCAATGCCATAGAAAACCTCTGGGTCTCTCCAGGATGGAGAGGAAATACACCTGAGGAAAAGAACATCCCAAGATTTACCCCGAGAAGATCTTCCTCAGTAGGAGGTTTCAATTCAGTTAGAACTTGCCAATTCTGTTCCTCATTTGTTAATTCATAGTAATGAACAGGAAAGATTCTAAATCCGGTCAAACCCAATTGGTCAGACTCATCTTTATCAGTCTGGTCAAAACTTGGCTCCCCTGGAGTGGGAATACCATCACCTTCTCCTTCATCAGGACCGGTATATCCTTCATCCAGTGGCCCAATGCCATCAGCTCCAACGTCATCGTTCAGGGGTTCACCCAGGTCCCACACTCCATTCTCATTCAGGTCAGTAAATGCATGCCAATCACCGTCTTCATCACCCGACCAGTGCCATCTGGATTTTATCCCTGTTGTTCTGTCCAGATTCCCGTGCTCATCGTAATACCCACAAGGACCGTATATGTACTCCCCTGGTCCACTTTCCCTCATCTCATCAATCAATCCATCATTATCATTATCTATTCCATCCCAGGGATTCCCCGGACTCTCCAAGAAAGAAAATCCCGCATATCCAGCCTTACCACCCCACATACTTGCGTTATTGTAAGCCCAGGCATAGGCAAGGTCTATATCTGTATCATAGCTGCCACAGTCGTCACTTCCACCAGGCTCAGGCATGCATTCACCAATTCCCCAGTCGATGTAATACCCGAAAAGAACCTTCTCGTAATCATACTTCCCCTCATTGGTAATCGCAAAATGCCAGAAGATACAATCCTCGGCCAGGACATGCGACCATTGGAATCCTCTCACTGCAACCTCAAACCCCAAACCCCGTCGGGTAGTGTCGTCAGGATCCGGGAAAAAGTCCCATTCAACATCCTGGTTATCATCCATAACATAGTAGGTTTCTAAATCGGCGTTCTTCACACCCTTACCAAAATAACCATTCCAATATCCAGCCCAGTCTAAAGGTTTGTCTGGCCAGTGAGCCGACCACGACTCAGGATCATCACTCATTGCAGGAGAATCCTGGTAGTAATTGCAGTATCCCGGAAGGGGTGCCCAGCCCATAGGTTGGTTGGTCTCTGGGTTTACATCCATAAACTCGTAGTACATAGTCTCCATAGGGTGAATTGTGTTACCATTATTATCAACACACTCTGCCATGACTAAAACTGCTACCCCATCGACATAGAGATGTCCACTTCCCTTGGGCCACTCCCCGGAAAAGGGCTCACGATAGCGTCCAATCTCGCCGTCATTATAAAACAGTGTCCTAACCATATTACCATCCATTATTCCCCTTTTTCTCCATCTGGGGTCACCTGTGTTTGGGTCAGGCTCACGCGGTTGAGCATAAACAGGGCATTGTATGGAGAAAACAAAGACGGA
>DAOUSS010000259.1 GCA_030627085.1 Candidatus Stahliibacteriota bacterium
ATCTGGCCTTCTATACATGTCTTTTTGGTATTGATATTCAACAGTGTATTGGTTTGCTGCTAAGAATTCGTTGTTTTCAGGGTTTTCAAAGTCTATGAGCTTTACGATTTTTGTTCTTTCTTCTCCCTTTTCTTTTACCGTGATTCTTACCCCGTTTGTTAGCATTTCGTAGAAGATTTTCCCCTTCATTATGGGGTCTGGATGTTCGAGTTCTATAACGCTTTTATAGACTTGTTCAGCCAGAACGTCAGTTAGCCATGGGTTGAGTTTTTTAATTGCGTTTATGAATTTTCTCTTTAGTATAACTTTTCTGTATGATTCCCTTTCTCCATTTTCTGGTGAAAGTTCGGATCCGTAAATGTAAGAATAGCCGAGTTCTTTTAGCCAGTTTATGGCGGGCTGCTCAACCATATAATCTTCCGTAAGCTGAGCCACGTTAAATTTCCTCCACTCTTAACCTTCCAAAAACAAGCAAAGGCAACAAAGCATTCCGAACCTTCCCCAAAATCGTAATTTGCTTGTGGTTTGTTACGATTTTTTGAAATAAGGGTTCTGTGAGGCTGTGAAATTTTTCAAGAATAGGCTGCGGTGGAATGAGTACGGGGAAAGTCTCTAATTCTTGCTTGGTTATTGCATCAAAAGTAGTTCCTCTTTCTTGTGCTCTTAAAAGCTCATTATTAATAAGCAGATATAGATATAGAAAAATCCAATGTGGAGACCGTAATGCAGCAAGCCCCCTCCCTATGATATACTCCTTATCTGATATGTTCAATTCTCCAATTGGTGCTCTAACAGTTACCAAAACATCTTTTGGCTTTGCTAATTTAACAATTTTTGAACAATAAGTGTTGGTGTTTGGAACATATCTACCAAATTGACCTTTGCCTTGAACGAAAGGTAAGCCTTCTCCACGTTCATTGTAGTATTTTGAAGGTGGAGATTGTCCCATAATGATTTCACATAAACTGCCTAACCTTTGAACACCCCACTCCTTTGGTATCTCTCCTAATTCGCTGGGCTCAAACTGTTCATCTTTGAAAGGCTCGAAATCTATAAACCAGTTCTTGAAAATAGCCATAGCCGTTTTTTCCAAAATCTCATTCTGCCTCTTCTTATTCTCAATAAGACCATCAAACCAAGACAAAACAGAAGCAATACAATACTGTTCAGGAGGAGGGGGATAAGGGACTGATTTCTGTCGAATAAAAAGATCTACATTCAGATGTAGAACGTTAACACCATTGGCAAATGTTGCATTTTCCTCTTGGGAAACTTTGAGGTATGAATAAATATAATACCTTGAAAATTCAATTTTAGGCACCATTTTTGCACAATCCAATGAAATGATGCCAAAGTCATAACCTTCGGGTAGATTAACTATAGCGGGGGCGCCAACCACCTTAGCGTTTGAAGTTACATCTGTTAAAGCTATGATCAAATCTCCATTCTTAACCACTTGCTTCTCCTTACTTTTCCTTCCTACATAGTACTTGTATTCCTCATTTTTAAAACCCCCACCTCTCAGAAAATTATTTAATGTTATAAATAGAGCTCCGTTTCCGTTTGGATTAATCTCTGACGACTTGTAGGAAACACCTTTGACCAATGTTGCTAAATCTTGTAGCTTCTTTATCTCCCACTCTATCGGTATCTCTCCGACTCCTGTCTCCTTAAATGATGTCTCCCACCTAAATTTGAGCATGGCCTACACCTGCAAACCTAAAGCCTTGAACACTTCCTTAACTTTCTGAGTTAATTCTTTCTCTTCTTTCAGCAGTTTTGATAATTCCTCGGAATAGGTTTTCATTTTCTTCTCAAAAGGCACCTCATCCTCGTATATCTTAATCCCAACGTATCTTCCAGGCGTTAAGACATAGCTATTCTTAGCTATCTCCTCCAAGGTTGCAACTTTAGCAAATCCAACTTCATTTATTTCCTCTTTAGATACGCCCTTCTCAAACATTTGGAATTTCTCAACAATCTTGGCTATATGCTCTTTAGTAAAAACCACTTGTCTTCTCGATATCTGCTTAAACAACTTTCGTGCATAAACAAACAGAACTTTTCCCTTCATGTGTTCTGGCTTCGTTTTCCTTAAAAACCACAAGGAAACAGGCAATGCTACAGTGTAGAAAAGCTTTGGCGGACACGCTATTATGCCGTAAACCAAATCATCCCTAATTATTTTCTTTCTAATCTCTCCTTCAACACCTCCAGCTGACAAGGCACCATTAGCCATAACAAAACCCGCTTTACCGTTAGGGGCTAAATGGTAAATGTAATGCTGAATCCAAGTAAAATTCGCATTGTTATCTGGAGGTACCCCGTACTTAAACCTCGGGTCCTCATACTTTACCCTCTCAGCCCCCCACCCACTATCATTAAACGGCGGATTACAAACCACATAATCAGCCCTCAAATCAAAGAACTTATCATCATGATAGGAATCACCAATTCTAATATCTCCCTCAGCACCCCTCAAAGCCAAGTTCATCTTACAAATCTTCCAAGGCATATCCTTCGAATCCTGACCATAAATCGAAAGCTTACCCTTATCTATTCCTTCTCTCTCCAGTTTTTG
>DAOUSS010000346.1 GCA_030627085.1 Candidatus Stahliibacteriota bacterium
GTGAAGCAGTGTCTGTTTTTATCAAGGGAGGATATGGGTGGTCAAGTTACCGTAAGGGGAAATTTCGTTATACTCACCCTGAACTTCCTAAAGACTTGGATATGCTCGAGGAACAAATCAAAGCACTACACAAACGAGGGGTTAAAGTTATTGGATATTATCATACCTTTGGTAGTGAACCAATAGCTGCTGAACGCCCTGAGTGGATAGGGAAAGATAAAGATGGAAAGCCCAGGAGAATATCTATCTGTCTTCTAAGTCCTGTATTTAAGGAATGGATACTGCCTCAGATTGAGGAGGTAGTTAAAAATTATGATGTGGATTCAATGTTTTTTGACGGGACTTATCCTCTTGGGTCTTGTTATTGCAACTACTGCCGTAAGAGATTTCAAAACGATATGGGTTTAGAAATACCGAAGGACGAAAAGGATCCGCACTGGCGCAAGTATGTCTCGTGGAGGATGGAGATGTTTCGCAACATCAGAGAGCAAATTTGTGATACAATACACCAGATCAGACCAGAAGTAATTGTCTCTGTAAACTGGGCCTATACCTTGCGACAGCCAGAAATTGTACCAGAGGGAATAGGAGCATTAGTTGCCGATATTTTTCCTGATGATCAGGTATTCAACGCAAGTTATCTTTCCAAGTATTGGGTGACATTAAATAAACCTTTTGATATAATGAACACTGCCTTTCTCCAGTGGTGGGGTGACTGGGGATGCAAACCTGCGATTGCTCTTAAACAGGAAGTAGCTACAATTTTAGCGAATGGCGGAAAGACATGGATTGGATATCAGATGGATCATACTTTTGATGTCCAACCAGCAGTTATGGAGGAACTCGGAAAAGCGTTTTCTTTTGTTAAAGAAAGGGGATGTCTTTTTCATGATGCAGAACCTGTTCCCTATATTGGAATATTTGTATCCACAAAAAGTAATGAGGTTCAGGCAAGTTTTCGAAATGATGAGACGCCCTTAAGAGGTATCCACCAAATACTAAATGAAAGTTCCATTCCGCATCATTTTCTACACGAAAAACGGCTGAAAGAGGATATTGATGAATATAGTGCAATCATCATATCTGACCAACGTTATATAGATTCAGAGCTTACCGTCTGCTTAAGAGAATATGTGAGAGAAGGCGGAGTGGTAGTTGCCACA
>DAOUSS010000151.1 GCA_030627085.1 Candidatus Stahliibacteriota bacterium
CAAATTGCACGAATTTCTTTTATTTTTGAGATGTTTCTATGTTGTTTGTGTGCATTCGATTGATTTGTGTAATTCGTGGTGTCTTTTTTCTTGACAATAGTTACTTGATATGGTATAATATTTAATATAATAATTATAATACAAATTGTAGACAGAACATGTTATGAAAAGGATAGCAATCACCCTTCTCCTGTCGAGCAGCCTTATGGCGTCCTGGATACCGTTTGGAGAAGGAGAAAAAGAAGAAATGAAAGTATCGCTTGTCAGGGCAAATCCGCAAGAGATAATTATTGATGTGGAGGTTCCTGGCGTGGCTTACGAATATCTAAACACAGAGGAAGGAAGATTTACAAGGCTTTCTGGGGGGACAGGTATAACAGGTGATATAGGTAAACCAGAACTTCCGGTAATTACAAAACTTATAGAGATACCACAGAGTGCAGAAGTAAAAGTTCAGCTTAAAGATGTAGAGGTAGAGGAATATACTCTTTCGGAACTTGGTATACTCCACCCCATTTATCCTGTCCAGGCACCGATTCCAAAGATTCCGGGTGCAGATAAGAATATGAAGTTTGAGATGGACAGAGATGCCTACAAAAGTGATAGATTTTTCCCTGACAGGGTATATACATACGGAGACATAGCAGAAATCAGGGGAACGAGGGTTATTCCCATGGATATTAAACCAATCCAGTATAATCCTGCAAAAAACACAATAAAAGTAACGAAAAGAATGAGAATAAGACTGATACTCTCTGGTTCAGACATCTCTTATACTCAGTGGAAAAAAGAAAAATACTATTCTCCATACTTTGACGGGGTTCTAAAAAAAGAAGTTATGAATTATGAAGACACAAAAGGTCTACCGCAACTCCCTGTTGGTTATCTTATTATAGTTTATGATGACTTCTACAACAATATCCTTCCATTCGTGGAATGGAAAACAAAAAAAGGATTTGATGTTACAGTCACAAAGACATCAAAGATCCCAGGAGGGATAAGCGCAACGAATATCAGAAACTATATTCAAAATGCCTACGAAACCTGGGACATTCCACCCACATTCTGTCTTCTCGTGGGAGATGTAGAACAGATACCTGCCAGTCAGATAGGATCCGAGACAGAGAAAGTTACCGATTTATATTATTTTACAGTGGATGGAAGCGACTATCTTCCTGATATATATTACGGCAGATTTTCTGGCTCTACTGCCTCACATATAGATGCTATGGTGGATAAAGTGATTGAATACGAACGCAATCTCTGGACACAAGGGACAGAATGGCTTGGTAAAATGTACTTTATGACTACGGATGATGGTGACCACCATAGTGAAGTAGAATATATCAGCAATGTGTGTATGGCGCTTGCAAGAGAGAATGGCGTTGTATGTGATTCGTTATATTATTATTATGGAACAGGAACACCTATATCAACCGCAATAAATGATGGAAGGACTATAGCACTATATACAGGTCATGGGAGTAGCCGGAGTTGGGCTGGTCCTCCGTTTTGGCAGTCACAGGTGAATGTCCTTACAAATGAGGATGAATATCCCTTTGTAGTGGGATACTGCTGTTTGACGGGTGACTTTAATGTCTCAGAGTGCTTTGCTGAGACCTGGATAAGAGCACAGAATAAGGGCGCAGTAGCGTATTTTGGTTCGACACCAACATCCTATTGGGTATGGGATGACACACTCCAGATTGGGTGGTTTAGACCAATGTTTATTGAACCCACAACTAATTTTCTCGGAGGGATAACTCAACTTGGGCTCTATAACGTCTATGAGTGGGGAGGCGATGGATCTCTTACTGTCCAGTACTACTATGAGGCATATCACATATTTGGTGACCCCTCTATGGACCTCTACACCCTTGAACCTACATCGCTTACTGTCAGCTATCCCGGCGTTCTTCCCTTGGGTTCAACAGTTTTTAAAGTGAGTGTGATAGAGAATTCTGCGCTCGTTGCGCTATATATGAATAATATGCTCTATGGTGTAGCCTATTCAAGTGGGGGAGAGGCAGTAGTAAATCTTAACCCTATTCCCACAGAAGAAGGATTTATGCATATTACCATAACCAAACACAATTATGCAACTTATGAGGATTCAATACCTGCAACAATCCCCGCTTTCGTGACCATAGAGCCTGATACAATATCTGTGAATACGCCCACCTGGGTTTATATTACAGTGCTTGATAACAGTTTAGAGCCCATGCCCGATATTAAAGTAAGTATCTCTGGTTATGGGGTTATGCCGTCTTTGGCTGATACAACGAATGCTTCAGGATTATGTTCACTCAGAGTTAATGCACCCTATGGTGAGGTTTTTACTGTTGGCGGCAGGATAATAACTGAAACCTGGACACTTTTCTCAGAACCGTTGTGGGTTGTAGGTGCACCAGATTTCACATCTACATCCTTAGCGGTTTCGGTTCCTTTATTTGATCTTGTTGATACACTTATTCCTGGTTATGAGGGTGTAATTAATGCATCAGTTTTGCCGTCTGGATTTATGTTATTTGTTTCAGGATGTAGCATTGACACCTCTTCGTATTATGCTGATGACGCTGGAGAGATGATAGTTATTCCTACCACATCCGGGGATGTAACTGTATGTATAGCGAAGAATGGTTATAATATTTATAAGGAGTCTTATCCTGTGAAAGAGTTCTACGGTAAGCTTTCTGGCACGGTTACAGATAGTGTAACTGGGAATCTTGTTGGTGGTGCTCTGATAAAGATATACGATATACCTACCAGGACACCTATATTTGAAAGTAGAACAGGAGACAACGGTGTATATGTTGTTCCTGATAGTTTATCCGTGGGCTATTATTATGTAAATACAACAAGTTTTGGTTATGAGGAATACTCTGACACATTTATGTTGTTTATAGGTGAGAACATAAAGGATATAGACCTCATTCCTGGAGAGATGGTTATGCTTTCTGGTGTAGCGAATTTGATAGACACCGGAGATGACTCCGGAATTACTGTTGAAGCGAAGTACGAGCATTATACATTCTCTACTACGAATGATGACAGGGGCAGCTATTTATTAACCATACCACCAGATGTGCTATATACAGTCAAGGCGTATAGGAAGGGATATACTGAGGCGATGAAGGAGAGTGTAGCCGTTCCTCAAAATAATGTGAATTTCACGCTTTATCCTGTTAAGACGCTTTATCTCTCTGACCTTGAGGATAATGAAGGTAAGATGATTGGCACATCTGATTGGCAGTGGGGCATACCCGGTTTTGGTCCGTCAGGTGCATATTCTGGAGAAAAGTTATGGGCTACGAAACTTAACAGTAACTATTCCAATTATTCTGACTCAAGGCTTACTACTCCTGAGATAGCATTACCGCATGTATCTTATATAGAGTTGTCTTTCTGGCATTGGTATCATACAGAGGATTATTATGATGGTGGAAATGTAAAACTCTCCACTGGTGACAGTTTTACTGTGATAGAGCCAGTCGGTGGATATCCAGAAGATACTGTGGCAAGTGACAATCGCGGAATAGGAGGCGAGCCTGCGTATTCTTATGCAAGTGATGATTGGATAAAGGCAACCTTTGATATAACCCCTTATGCTGGAGATACTGTGATAATAGGATTTCACTTTGGTAGTGATGCATTGGTAACTTATTCTGGTTGGTATATAGATGATGTATGGATTGGTTATGTGGACTCAATAGGTATTCACGATGTCGGTGTGCTGTCTATCTTGTTACCCGACAGTGTATATCAGGATTCTGTATATATTCCTGCTGCAAGTGTATATAACTATGGAGTTTCGGAATTAGCATTCCCCGTTGTATGCAACATAGGGGACTATACTGATACCGTATTTGTTGATGTAACACCCAGTAATAAGGTAAATGTGGAGTTCAGCGAGTGGATACCCAACTCAGAGGATAGCATACTCACGGTAAGGGTTGAGACGAAGATGGAGGGAGATTTGGTGCTCAACAACAACCTAAAAGAGAAAAAGATCTGGATATATAAGAACATACCAGAGGTATCTGCACTTTATCAGAACAGGCCCAACCCATTTCGTGATGTAACGACAATAAAATATGCACTTCGCAATAAGGCTAAAGTCACTATAGAGATATACAATGTTCTTGGTCAGAAGGTCTATGTATGGGATTTGGGCGCGAAGGAGGCAGGTTTCCATTATGTGAAGTGGGATGGGAAGGATTCAAGAGGTGTAAAAGTATCCAGTGGTATATATTTTGTGAGATTCACATCAGGTGACTTTCAGGCGATAAAAAAGATAGTGAAGCTAAGATAAGTGTAATATGGAGTAATGGGGTGATGGGATGAAGAGAGAAGAGAGAAGAGAGAAGAGAGAAGAGAGAAGAAGGGTAGTCGCAAGCTTTACAGGCTGTGCAAAAAGTAGGGATCTGGTAGCCGCAGACTTCAGTCTGCGAATAG
>DAOUSS010000205.1 GCA_030627085.1 Candidatus Stahliibacteriota bacterium
ATATTTGATTATGAAAGACTTATTCTCATATTTGGTGTAAACAGGGACAAGGGCGTAAAGAAAATACTGGATGCCATAATGCCTTTATCAAATGAGATTATATTCACAAGGGTGAACTTTCCAAGAAGTGCAGATCCATTTGTTCTGTGGGATATGGTGAAAGGACGCTCCCCGATGGTATCAAAAGATATAAAAGAGGCACTGGGGATTGCATACGGAATTGCGACCCCGAAAGACCTTATCCTTGTTACAGGTTCCCTATATCTTGTGGGAGAGGCTATAAAAGTAAGCAGTAGGGAGTAGCACAGGCTTCCAGCCTGTGGGCAGTAATCGGTGATCGGTTATCAGCGTAGGGCAAGGCTTTAGCCTTGCAAACGTAAGCAAACCTACATAGTTTGCCACTTCAGCCTTGCCATCAGCAGGTAGAAGCAACCTCCACAGGCTGTGCAAAAAGTAGGGATCTGGTAGCCGCAGACTTCAGTCTGCGAATAGAAAATGCTGTTCTGGATTCAATTTGCGCAACTTAAAAGTTGCGACTACCATGTTGAAATTTGACTTTTTGCACAACCACTCTTGGTCGCGATAAGGTGATAGAGATCAAGGCGTTAGGGGTTGTTAAAAGGCTATAGTTCTTGTTGTTTGTGAGGTCTTGGAGTGCAGTAGCTTGCTACTGCTTTTGTCGCATTAGCAAGCTGATGCACTCCAAAATACAGCGAGCTTCTGCCTGACGGTAGGCAGGTAAGCCTTTTATAGAATGTCAACTTATGGAGATAAAACTTATAGTATTCGACCTTGATGGCACACTTGTAAAGTATGAGAACTCACAGTGGTATGGCTCCTGGGATGCCATTGGTTATGCTGCAGGGTTGAAGAGAGAATTTGACCAACTCACTGCTTACTATCTTCCACAGTTAGAGTTATACGAGAAATGGGTGAGTGCAAACGCAAGACTTCTCGAGGGTATATCTGTCAAGAGGGTTGAGAAGGGAATTTTCCCTCCTCCTTACAGCAAGGGCGTAAGAGTTATCATACCAAAAATTAGAGGGAGATACAGAACTATGATACTCTCAAGTGGGGTGGACCTTGTTGCCGAGAGAGTACAAAACGACCTCGGCATAGACTACTGCTTATCGAACAGGCTTTTAAGGAGGAGTGGTGTGTTTACAGGTGAGGCGGTCTGTGATGTTCCGCTTTTTAAAAAACTTGATATTCTTAAAGAGATGATAGAGAAATATGATATATCCTTAAGTGAGGTCTGTGCAGTAGGGGATAATGAAAATGACATTCCTGTTCTGAGATCAGTTGGACTTGGCATTGCGTTTGAACCGCGAACAGAAGAGGTAAAAGCGGTGTCAAAATTCTCTATAACCGACTTTTGGCAACTCCCTGAGATATTGGAAGATTATCAATAAGATATCAAAAACCCAACAAGTGCTTTCTTTAGTGTTTCCTATATCAATCTCTTTACCTCGTTATATATATCTTCTTCGGCAAGACCGTATTTCTTTCGCAGTTCTCCCCAGCTTCCTGATTCTGCAAAACAGTCCTTAACACCTACCTTTGCGAGATAACAGGGATGTTCTGAGAGAAGAATATCCCCAACTGCATCACCCAATCCGCCAACAACAGAATGGTCTTCACAGGTCACAATTCGCCCTGTCTCTGCTGCCTCAAGCACTGCATCCCTGTCAATGGGTTTGATGGTTGCCATATCAAACACCTTCGCCCTGATACCTTCTTTCTTTAATTTCTCTGCCGTCTTTAGAGCCGGGTACACCATAATCCCACAGGCAATGATTGCTACATCTTCTCCATCTATGAGTTTAGTTGCCTTGCCAAGTTTGAAACGGTCACTATATTTATATATAACAGGAAGGTCAGGTTTAGTGAGCCTTATGTAGAATGGTCCGGCGGTATTATATGCCTCGTAGATAAAGAACTTTGTCTGTCCTGCATCTGAGGGTATTATAACCCTCATATTCGGGATAACTCTCATTATTGCTATATCCTCAGCAGCCTGATGCGAAACTCCATCTGCGCCAACAGATACTCCTCCATGCGTGGCAACAATCTTTACAGAGAGGTTTGGGTAAGAGATGGCACTCCTTACCTGCTCCCATGCCCTGCCCGTTGCAAAGAGGGCAAATGTAGAGGCAAATACCACCTTGCCGGATGAGGCAAATCCAGCAGCTGTCCCCATCATATCTGCCTCGGATATCCCCATATCAAAAAAACGTTCTGGGAATTCTTTCTTAAATTTTATTGTCCTCGTGGAGAAGGCGAGATCTGCATCAAGAACCACTATCTCTTTATGCATCCTTCCAAGCTCCACAAGCGCCTCTCCGTAGGCATTTCGTAAAGATGCTAATTTATCCATAGTTCTATATTTCAGACATAAGACCAAAGACCGAAGACAAAAGACAAAACAGCCCGATAATACAATAAACGCAACCAGCCCAACCAACTACAGCAGCACATAACTCCCTGACACCCAACACCTTTTACCTATCAAGCGTCTTCATTCTGTGCTCTTAATTCCTCTAATATCTTCTCGAAACAATTCAAAAAATCTTTACCTTTGACAGTTGCATTGAACTCCTTTAACCATCTTCTTAGGTAAGTTATATCAAATTTTGGATTTTTTAGAATTATTGACTTCACATCTTCTATGTCTCTTGGTCTCCCCGAAAAAATTTTGTGAATTATGACATCTTCCACTGAGGCGAAATTCAAAAAGACGCCTTTTAGCTTTATTTTGTTTGCTCTTTTTATGGCCTGTCTTTCATAAGGAGTATAGGAAAAAATAAAATCTATTCTTATATTGCTTATCTTATCTCTTACTGGTAAGACATATGTCTCTCTAACAAAAGTTTCTAAGTCTTCTGGTATGGGAATAGAACCTATATCATCAACAACAGTTAAAAGTTTTGGCAATTTATCAGTGTTTATACCAAGTGTTATATCAATATCTCTTGTTAGTCTTGGCTCGCCATATAAAAGCACTGCCTGTCCCCCAATTATCATATAAGGAATAGAGGCATTATCTAACGCGCCTCCAATTTTTACAATAAGTTGTTCAAACATGAGTTCAGAATTTGTGCCACTTTAATATCTGATTCAATACCCTCCATAGGGTCACGAAAAGGTAGAACCCCAAGGGCTACTGCCTCTCTCCACATAGACTCAAAGAGCTTAAGAGCGCAAGAGTAAGAAAATTTCTGTTTTTTAATCTCTTGGCGTTTAAGTTCTTCTAAAATTCTAGCGTTTTTAACCATCCTTTAAAAGGGTAATCGTAACCTTTACAGGCTGTGCAAAAAGTCAAATTTCAACATGGTAGTCGCAACTTTTAAGTTGCGCAAATTGAATTCAGAACAG
>DAOUSS010000022.1 GCA_030627085.1 Candidatus Stahliibacteriota bacterium
GCAATCAAGGAAAATTATAACCGAGGGTGCTTCAGGCCTTGAGTGTGGATAGTTATGCCTTTTTCCCTTGACATTTGCGAAATTTAGTGCTATAATCCGGGTTGGTTAGTTAGTTTGTTAGTTGGATAGTTGGTTAGTAGGCACGAATTCAATTCGTGCAAAAAAGCAATGACCCGATGACTATTGACGAATGACGATTGACTAATGACGAATGACCCATTGACCCAATAACGCAATGACTTTATTATGTTCATCTGGGCAATTTTGATAATGGGAGCAAGTGGTATCTGTGCGGAGACTCTGCTTTTGAGAGAACTTTTGCTCGTCTTCTATGGTAATGAATTATCCATAGGTATGGTGCTTGCCAACTGGCTCCTGCTGGAGTCAATTGGTTCTATATTTATCGGTAGAAAAATTGAATACACAAAAGAAAGAATAAAAAAGTTCATAAACTGGCAGACTATATTTGCCATATTCCTTCCCATATCAATCTTCCTTACCCGCGTCTTAAAAGGATACCTTCTCCCCACTCCCGGTGAGAGCCTGGGACTTCTCTCCATTGCAGGATATTCACTCTTTATCCTTGCCCTCGTAAGTATAACTCACGGCGCACTATTTACATTTGCCTGCAGGATATTTGCAGACCGTAAGGGTGCACCATTACAGTACATAAATGCTGCTGCACAGCAGATAGGAAGTGTTTACATCTACGAGACCGCAGGGACAATTCTTGGAGGAGTAATAATTACCTACCTTCTTATTCCTCATCTTCACTCTCTTCAGATGGCAGTCGGAATATCAATAATAAATCTCGTAATCTGTATACTGCTGAAAAAGAGATCTTTATTTTCTCTCTTTTCCCTCGTCGTTTTTGGTATTGTACTTTTTTCTCCTCTTATGCATAAAATAGATAAGTTTTCAATCGATAGGCAGTGGAGAGGACAGAACATAATACATTCTGAAAATTCAATCTATGGGAACATAGTAGTGAGCGAGAGACAGAACCAGTATACATTCTTTTCAAACGGTGTGCCTGTCATAACAACACCGGTGCCGGATGTGGGTTCTATGGAGGAATTCGTTCACATTCCTATGCTTATTCTTGCGCATCCTGAGGACATACTCATTATTGGAGGGGGAGCAGGAGGATATATATATGAAATACTCAAACACCCATCAGTAAAAAGGGTGGATTATTGCGAATTAGACCCCCTTATAATTAGACTTCTCCAGAAATTTCCCACATCTCTGACAGAAACCGAACTAAAAAGTAACAAGGTAAATGTAAACCGTATTGATGGAAGACTCTTTACAGAAAAAACTCCACTAAGATACGATGCAATTTTTATTGGTATTGGTTCGCCCTCTGAACTCCAGACAAACCGCCTCTTCACAAAGCAATTTTTCTCTATTGCAAAATCAAAACTCAAAGAGAACGGATTGCTTATTCTCGGCTTGCCAGGTTCTCTTTCCTATCTCTCTCCCCAGCTTAGGAAATTAAATATATCGGTGCTGAACGCAATAAAGTCTGTATACGCATATGTGAGAATAATCCCCGGAGAGACCAATATATTCCTTGCATCTTCTTATGACTATTTGAATATTGAAGAATCCATACAGAAGAGATTAACAGAAAGGCACCTTGATTTTAACCTCCTCACACCCTCCTACATCACATACAAGCTTGATAGATACTGGCTGGATTGGTTCAACGAATCGATAAGAAAAGTAAAAGCTAAAGGAAACTCAGATTTTCTGCCATCTGCAGTATTCTATAACCTTGCATATTGGAATTCACTCTTCTCTTCGTATATGAGTGGCTTCTTTAACAGACTGGAGAGAATCAATCTATCCACGATAACCCTGCTACTTACTATTCTGGTCATAGTGATTCTCACTTTCACAACCATAGGGAATCGAAAGGGATTAAATATCAGATTGTCAGGCGTTGCCCTGACATTTGCTATCATTGCGTCTGGATTTGCGGGGATGATATTCCACCTCATCATAATATTCACATTTCAATCACTGTACGGGTATGTTTATCAGATGATAGGACTACTTACATCACTGTTTATGGCAGGTGCTGGAATTGGGGGGGTTATTATAAATCGTAGGTTGCACAGATGCGGTTTGACTACTTTTCTATTGTTAGACCTGTGTATGCTCCTACTTGCTTTATCTTTCTACTCTCTTCTCTCTTTGCTCCTCTCTCCTCCCCCTTTTATCTTTTTTCTCCTATCCTTTGTCTGTGGTGGCTTCGTGGGTGCACAGTTCCCTCTGGCGAACAAGATATATCTTGAGAGAGCGGGGAACATAAGCAAAACATCAGGACTGCTTTATGGTTGCGACCTTCTAGGGGGATGGATGGCGGGTATGATAGGTGGGACAGCCCTCCTGCCCATTCTGGGACTAACTACAACATCCCTTGTGGTAGCATTGGTAAAATTGACCAGCCTTTTTTTGCTCACAGTATTCTACGGGATAAACAGGATAGCGAAAATAAAAATGCAATATTAGATAATAAACCACGAAGACACAAAGACACCAAGATTTTTTAACAGGGAACTAAAGAGATTGAAAGAGAGACAATTCCTGTCAAATTATTTCTTTAATCTGGAGTTAATCCGTAAGGATTTTATTTAAATGGTAGCACTATGCAATAGTGCTCCATAAAAGGCTTACGCCTTAATTCCAATCCGTTGTTTTTTTCAACAGGGGACTAAAGAAATTGGAAGAGGAACATTGTTTTGTATCAATGTCAGGAGGTAACTCCTGACACTACGGATTTATTTAATTTCAAAGAATTATTTTTTTTATCTATCTGTGTGTATCTCTACCTGTCGGTAGACAGGTGTGTTTATCTGTGGTTCCAAATTTTTTTTCTTTTCAACAAATCCATACATCTTTTGGGCATCAATTCATCTGGTGGCGCCAGTTCTATTGCCTCTTGGAATAAAGCTTCTGCTTTATCAAATTCCTTTATGGCTAAAAAAATTTGACCAGTTAATGCTAAATGTACCCAAGAATTTGGAAATACTTCTTTCATCAAGTAGGCGTTACTAACTGCTTTTTCGAGTATTTCGATGCCAAAGCCTTTATCCATTAAAGCGGAAAAACACATACCTCTTAATTGCATAATATAGGGTATAAAACCACCTCCAATTTTAACATCCATACTCCATCTATCGTCTTCTTTTTTAACTTCATCGAAAGAGATTACATCTTTATTCGCCAATAGATTTTTGAGATACGATATGGCTTCATTGGGATCATCAGGCAAGTTTAATACCTCATCAATCAATTTTAATGCCTCTTCTTCTCTGCCTTCATCGTACAGTTTTTCGGCATCTCTAATTTTCTCAAGTTCGGCAGCACTAATTCTTAAGACTACCTTTTCATCCATTTTTTACCCCATCTTTTTTAGCCTCAGGCATGACACAAATTTTTATAAAATTTGAACTTAACCCCTTTAGCCTTGATAATAAATGTAGACGCTCCGATTTATCGGAGCGACCTTTGTACGGAGTTACTTATTTTGTAGGCGCCCAAATATACTTTCCAGTCTCGTCAATATAACCCCACTTGTCACCAATCTTTACCTTTGCCAGACCTTCAGAAAAGCCCCAAGCCCAATTAAACTGTGGATTGATGACATACCTACCACTCTTGTCAATATAGCCATACTTGTCACCAATCTTTACCCCTGCCAGCCCTTCAGAAAAGCCCCAAGCATCATCAAACTGTGGCTTGATTACTATCTTACCAGTCTTGTCGATATAACCATATTTACCATTCTGCTTAACACGAAACAGCACAATGGGTGGTTTACCCGTCAGAGTCTCAACAACAGATGGCTCTTTGGGCAGTTGCGCTTCAGGTACCCCTGTTACTTCCATATGTATGCCAATCTCTCCGCCTTTTAAGGTAAATTGTTTATACTCTTTATCCCGGACGACAACCATCACAATTTGTTCCTTATCTAATCCCTTTTCCTTTTCTTCTGCAAGCTGCTCTGGAGTAATAATTTGGACACCGTCATACTCAACAATAATGTCGCCTTCCTTCAGTCCTACATTTTCAGCCTGAGAACCCTCACTAACCTTTGTTATAATAACAACTTTCTCAAGTTCCTTCTGGGTTAATTTCATTTTAACATTACCAGATGCATCCGTCTTTATGAGATAAACATCGCCCCTGCCTGCACCATAGGAGTCTGTTTCCCCTGCTATAATATAACCTCCATCAGAGGTCTGTTGCACAGAAGCACCTATATCATCGTTAGTGCCACCATAAGTCTTCGTCCAGACGATTTTACCAGATGCATCCGTCTTTATGAGATAGGCATCACAGGCGCCTGCACCAGAGGAATTGGTATATCCTGTTATGATATAACCACCATCCCGTGTCTGTCGAACAAAGAAGCCTATATCCCAGGCAGCTCCACCATAAGCCCTTGTCCAGAGGGTATCGCCAGATGAGTTTGTCTTTATGAGATAGATATCAGGGTAACCAGTAGTATCTCGCCATGTCGCTCCTGTTATGATATAACCACCATCCTGGGTCTCTTGAACAGACCAACCACAATCAGTTGTAGTTCCACCATATGTCCTTGTCCAGCCTGTCCCGTCTTCAGCGGGGAGTGTATCACCCGATACATCCGTCTTTATGAGATAAACATCACTACCGCCTGCACCGTAGGATTCTGTCCATCCTGTTATGATATAACCACCATCTGAAGTCTGTTGCACAGATAAACCTGCATCATGGCTAGTTCCACCGTATGTCCTTGCCCAGCCTGTCTCGTCTTCAGCGGGGAGTGTATCACCAACCGAGTTAGTTTTTATGAGGTATATATCTGCACCACCTGCACCATAGGACTCTGTTGTACCCACTATGATATAGCCACCATCTGAAGTCTGTAGCACAGACTGGGCCGCGTCGACCTTTGCTCCACCATAGGTTCGCTCAAAGGTTATCTGAGCAGTGAGAACGACAGAAAAGAGCAGGACAACAAGAATTGCCGCCCAGAACCTTTGAGCAGGGACTCCTACAAATTTATGCATACGCATAGCAATCCCCCTTTTTTAAGAAACTATACATCACAAATGCTGAATTACAAATTTTTCTCTCACTACCAACTCTACTTCCCTTCGTACCCGGTTTTACTTGTACTAATCCACCAATTCCCTATTTCTGCAGATACTGCTTTTTTGCCGCCCGTATTAATAGAAGTATAATCCGACTTTACTTCTCCTGTATACAAGCTTTGGTACTTCTTTTCAATTGACTCGTAGTATTTGCTCCCATCCTCACAAGTCACCTCAAAAAGTATTTTGTAATAACCAATAGTTACACCCCCAGTATTTCTTATCTCGTAATGTATTTCTACATCATTCCAATCTTTTGAACCTTCACGGTACGGCTGGTTCCAGTTTGTTATTCTGAATCCTGCATCTATCTTTTTGGGGGGTGTTTTAACCGTAGTAGCACACCCTGCAAGAAGCAACACTACAAACAATAACGCTAACTTCTTCATAATGCCCTCCTTTTTAGTCATTTCGGCTAAGTTGTTTAAAAATTTATTTCTCTTCATAGCCCTCCGGGATGTCCCCTCTCAGCTCAGGATTGAGGGAAATCGCTTTATCAAAACACTGCTTAGCTTCTTCCCTCCGGCCAAGTTTGTAAAGTATCAAACCTTTATTAAGCCATGCGTAAGAAAATTGTGGATTGATAACCAGAGCTTTATCATAACATTTTAGTGCTTCCTCATATTGGTCGAGGAGACGCAACGCCCCACCTTTGCTGTACCATGCCACTGTAAATTGGGGATCAATAGCGAGAGCTCTATTAAAACATTCTATTGCATCCTCATATCGGTTAAGTTCCATCAGCACAGCACCTTTGTTGAGCCATGTTGCTTTAGATTGGGGGTTGATACTTAGAATTTTATCGTAACATTCTATTGCTTTCCCGTATTGGCCAAGATCAGACAGTGCTAAGCCCTTCCCGAACCATGCAGTATTATTTATGGGATCTATAGTCAGAATTTTATTAAAACATTCTATTGCCTTCTCATATTGGCTAAGTTCCATCAGCGTTGCGCCTTTTTTGACCCATGCATCCACAAATTGAGGATCAATGGCCAGGACTCTATCATAACATTCCAGCGCCTCCTCATAACAGCCGAGCTCGGCCAACGTCATACCCTTGCAGTACCACGATTCGGCATATTGAGAGTCGATTGAGAGGGCTATATCATAAGATTTTAATGCCTCTTCATTCCGACCAAGCATATTTAGCGTCAGGCCCCTGAAGTGCCATATGTTACTCCCTCCAGGTTCGATAGAAAGGGACCTATCATAACATTCTAGCGCTTTCTCATCGCGACCGAGTTTAAAAAAAGCCTGGCCCTTTCCAAACCACGCATCGGCGATCTGGGGATTGATAGCCAGCGCCCTATCATAACTCTTCACCGCTTCCCCATATTGGCCAAGTGTCAAGAGTGCCGAACCCTTGCCGAGCAATGCAGGAACAGCTTTCGGGTCGATAGCCAGAACTTTATCATAACATTCCAGCGCCTCCTCGTATTTGCCGAGTTCGTGAAGTGACACGCCCTTGTTGATCCATATTTCGGTTAATGCTTCAGCAGCACTTTTGCGCATTTCTCTATTCTCGTCATTCAATTGTTCGATCAGCGAATCCACTTCCTCACTTGTCGCCTCGGTGGAATAAACAGTTGTTATGTGTAATAAGAATAACAAGATGAGCAGGACTGGAATAATCCTCTTCAACTCATTTCTTGAAAGCAGCTTTTTCATTTTAAGCCTCCTTGTCCTATAAAATGTAATGTCAAATTTTTTGCCTGCCTCTACTAATCAAAGGGATGTAATATCCTATGTCTCTCTTACCTTAAAAAGATAGACCCTTTCGTTTTCTTAAAATGCTTCCCAACAAAAACTACTCTGTTAAATGCAGATGATATTTTTTTCTTATCTATCAAAGGGTTGTGAAGAGTTCCAATGCTCGCTTTTTTATTTTTGTGTCGTTCTTTTAAATGCATTATCTAAATCTTCTATTAAATCAGTTATGTCTTCTATTCCTACTGAGATTCTTATCAAAGAATCCGTTATTCCCATCTTTTCTCTCTCTTTTTTAGGTATGTAAGAATGCGTCATTATAGCAGGATGTTCAATTAATGATTCCACTCCACCCAAACTTTCTGCCAATGCAAATATTTTAAGGTTCTCTAAAAATGCTCTTGTTTCTTTCAAATTGGCGTCAATTTCGAAGGATAACATTCCACCAAATCCTGACATTTGTTTTCGGGCTAAATTATGTTGGGGATAACTCTTTAATCCTGGGTAATTTACCCTCTTAACTTTAGGATGAGATTCCAAATATTCAGCAATTCTAATAGCATTTTTATTGTGTTTTTCCATCCTTATTGCCAAGGTTTTTATTCCTCTTAAAACCAGGAAGCTATCAAAAGGTGATAATATCGCACCAGTAGTATTTTGATAAAATTTAAGTGCGCTATAGGTTTTATCGTCAGAAAGCATTATTGCACCTCCTATCGAATCGCTATGTCCATTGAGAAATTTGGTCGTGCTATGAACTACAATGTCAGCCCCCAGATTTAACGGTTTTTGAAAATATGGACTCATAAATGTGTTGTCAACAACAACTATTATATCTTTCCCTTCTGTTATTTCCGAAATTGCCTTAATGTCACAAAGTCTCATTAACGGATTTGTTGGTGTTTCTAACCAAACTAATCTTGTATTTGATTTTATAGCTTTTTTAACATTCTTTACTTCTCTTGCATCTACATAGCTAATCTCAACTTCGAAATTCTGGTTGAATACTGTATTAAATAATCTTCTTGTTCCGCTATACAAATCGCCAGAAGCAATTATATGATCTCCTGATTTCAGTAAAGATAAACACAAAACTGTTTCGGCAGCCACACCAGATGCAAAAGCCAAACCAAACTTGGCATCTTCAAGAGCAGCTAAACGTCTTTCTAAAGCGTTTCGCGTTGGATTTCCAGTTCTTGAGTATTCATATCCATATGTCGGTTCATCCACCTTTTTTCTTGCGAATGTAGAAGAAAGGTGAATAGGTATAACAACATCACCAGAGCCACCCTCTTTGAATTTTGGCTCCTCTCCTATATGAATTGCTTTCGTTTCGAATTTCATAATATTTCTCTTAAATAAATCCTTTTTTCTTCGCCTATTTATCATTTAAAATTTTGCGTGGATAGGAAATCAAGTCGGCATTCTTCTCCTGCTCTTCCTGTCTACCGTCTCCTCTCCCATTTTTCTTACTCTGATTAATGCAACCTCGAGCCTTATAAATTCCTCTGTCTTGCGGTTTAATCTATCAATATCAATGTTAAATCTCTGGGCGACTATCTTCACGATGGGTAATGGTTCTGGGTCTGCCTTTTTCCAAACATCACGAAGTTCCCTTAAAAAAATATTTGTGGTCACAGGCCCAACGCCCTTAAATGATTGTAAGATTGACTCCAATTCCTTTTTGTTCTTCGCAATTTTATGGATTGCTGTTAATGGCTCTTTCCCGTATTTAGTCACCAGGTCTTTGCTTATCTCAAGTAATTTGGTTGCAGTGCTGAAATCGTATCGCACATATCCACCAGTGTCAAGTATCTTAACAAGCCTATCCCATCCTGCTGTAAGAATAACTTTTGGAGACAAGACCCCTGCCCTTTCAAATTCCCGGTATGTCTTCACTGCGATATTCTCACTAATTCTCTTTCCAAAAAGTAGGGATGCCAAAAACCATTTGAATATCTCCTCTTCATCTCCGTTTTTGATATTTATGCCAAGTTGTTTTGAGTAGAGATTACCGTGTTCTGAAATCAATTGCTTAATAGTTGTGGCAATTTTTTCTAATGACATTTCAAGTCCAGTTTTTTAAACTTTTCGATTTTCCCCGTAGCTCAGGTCAGCGCCCTTCTTTCGGTTCTCCTGTCACCGATAAATATTATTCAGATTGAGAGTTTTCTCCTCTTTGGCTTTACCAGTCTTTCAAAATCCTTGTATGCCAATCTGATCAGTTCTGTATGGGACCCAGCATTGAATGCGATCTCCTCATCTTCTGATAAACTTTCATCCACAAAAACTTCCATTCCATAGAGATTTCCAAAGGGTGGCATAGCACCAACTTCACACTCCGGAAACAGGTCTTTAAATTCTTGCTCACTGGCAAGGTCAATCTTGCTCGCTCCAGTGATCTTTTTTAAAAGATCAAAATTCACCCTTTGGGAAGCAGGAAGAACAGCCATAGCCATCTTACCGTCAACTTTAATGATTACTGTTTTGGCTAATTCCTTTCCCGGGATGTGAGCAGAGCCTGCAATTTCTGGGGCAGTATATGCAGGTGAATGCTTGATGGTCACATATTTAACTTTGTTACTGTCCAAGAAATCCTTTAGTTTTTTTACTGGCATAACAACCTCCTTTAAATTGATTCCTTATCAATTAAGAACTCACCAACAGAATAGATACAATAATTTATCTACCACATACAACCCCCTTTTAACCCGCCAGATATTGTCAAAAAAACTAACCATAGAGAGCGATAAATTAGTGAATTAGGTTAATTCAGTGATTAAGTTAATTTGAATAAATTAACTTAATCACTCAATTAACTTAATCTCTTAATTACCTTAATCACTCAATTAACTTAATCTCTTAATCACTTTTCCTCCGTGAACTCTGTGGTTAAAAAGCTTGTAGGCACAGATTCAATCTGTACTGTTATCTACTTATCCTCTCGGATCTACCTTTTAATAGACGGGTTAAGTTTTGAATAAAAAATCTCTCAGGATACAGACTGTATTCTGAGAGACATGGAGGTCAAAAATTTTACTGCCTTCGTTTAGATAACGATTTTGCTTACAATCTGGAAACCACCAAAATATAGAGAAAGCAGAAATCATTTTCTTACTCCCTTTTGGTTATTTAAACTCCAGAATTGAGGCAACAACAGGTTAAATGAATTGAAATATATACTATATCTCAAATATATTCTGGATAAATCTTACTACATTATAATCAAAAAATAGCATTTTGTCAAGAAAAAAATTCATCAGATGAATCAACAGATTACACGCCTGCCTGCCGGTAGGCAGGGATTAAGCTGATTTAGATATAATTAATTCTTTTGTAATCCTATAATCCGAGCAATCTGTTTAATCCGCTGACCCGTATGATCCGTTGATTTTTTCTCTTGACATTTATCCGGTTATGGTATATAATTAGCCCAGGAAATATATTAAACACCGAAAAACACCGAAATAATCAAAAAATAATATCTTTGCCCGAGAGGTAAAATTATAAGACCGATTCAGACAGGTCTAAAGACCTGTTCTTACATTACTAACAGCACAATTGAAAATTAAAAACCACACTGTGTCTGACCTGGATTATATATTCAATACCCTCCTTGCAAACACGATAAAGGAATACGAAAGAAGGGAAGAACAATTACAGATGGCATACAAGGTAAAGGAGGCACTGGATAAAAACGACATCCTGATTGCCGAGGCGGGAACAGGGATTGGCAAATCCCTTGCATATCTCATACCAGCGATATTATGGTTGAAGGAAGACATGCGGATTATAATTTCAACTTACACCAAGACACTGCAAAACCAGCTTCTGTCCAGCGATATTCCCCTTGCAAAATCTGTTCTCGGTTCCTCTGTTGTTGCCAATGCGGCATTCGGGGGAGAAAACTATCTCTGCAGGAGGAGATTCAAGAATCTTCTATCAGAGGGAGCGTTTTTGCCTTTCCAGATGGATGAGTTGGAAAGGGTAATCCTGTGGCAAAAGACAACACGAACAGGACTGCGGAGTGAGGCAGAGGAAGAGGGTAAAATTTCGATATGGAACGATATCGGTCGAGGACGGAACACCTGTATTGGAAAATTGTGCAAGGAGAGACCAAACTGTTATTATGAATATGCAAGACGCAAGATCTATTCTTCCCAGATCATCGTTACAAATCACCATCTATTCTTCGCAAATCTATCCTGCGGTGGCAAGGTTCTCCCGAAATACAACGCAGTCATTTTTGATGAAGCCCATAACCTTGAAGATGTTGCAACATCCTATTTTGGAGAAAGCGTTACAAACTATACACTCACCTATCTTCTGCGAGAGATTAAGACGAAGAATATAAGCAAGATAAAGCCTGTCTTAGAGGCAACACACGATGCAGAAGAGGATTTCTTCAATTCTATTAAGAGAAAAATTATCTCTCCCAGCACAAGGATAAAACAGCCAGTTGATATAAAGACAGACGACCTTTTTCAAAATCTTGACACACTCGCAAAAATACTCTCCAACACCGAACCCGGAAGTGAAGAGGAAAAGGCAGATCTTAGCAATCTTGCAGACAGGGTAACAGCAGTAAAGACAACTATCAAGCGCTTTATATCCTTGAAAGACCCACATAGTGTTTACTGGATTGAGACCAATAAAAACTGGATTGCCCTGCAGAGTGCGCCTATAGATATATCAGACTCGCTCGCTTCAACCGTGTTCAACGGAGATATACCTGTGGTACTTTGCTCTGCAACGATAACAACACATCCCAATGACTTTCGTTTTATCAAAGAAAAAGTTGGAATTGCATCAGGAACCACCATATACCTCTCGTCGCCGTTTGATTACAAAAATAATTCAATTCTTTATATCCCAGAGGATGGACCGGACCCAAGAAACGATAGATATCCAGAGTTTATTACCAACGAGACAGAAAAACTCGTCAAAATAACAGAGGGAAGGACATTTCTTCTTTTTACATCCTATAAACTTATGGACGAGGTCTATACCAATCTGTTATACCGCTTGCCGGATTATAACCTTCTTAAACAAGGAGAGACCTCAAGGGATATCCTGCTTGAGAGGTTTAGATATGGTGAAAGAGCAGTCCTCCTTGGTGCATCCACTTTCTGGCAGGGTGTAGATGTGCCGGGAGACTCTCTCATATCGGTAATAATAACAAGATTGCCGTTTGATGTTCCAACAGATCCTTTAGAGGAGGCAAGGATAGAAAGCTTGAAGAAGGAGGGAAGAAACGCATTCCTCTCCTACCAATTACCAAAAGCTATCCTGACATTAAAACAAGGATTTGGGAGACTTATCCGTAAAAAGACGGACTATGGAATGGTTGCAATACTTGATACCAGAATAAGGAAGAAATACTATGGTAAATTCTTCCTATCCTCTATCCCACAATCCAAGACAGCCTCAACCATAGACGGGGTAAGGGAATTTTTTACAGATAAAGAATGTAGTTTATTGAAAGGATAAGCCCACGAAAAACACTGAAGGTAAAAGATCAATTTCTAATGTCTAATTTCAAAACGCCTGATGACTAAGGGCTGTTGTCTGTGCTCTATAGTTTTTCATTTTTGCATTTTGATTTTTGACTTTGTCCTAAAGTGCTGTGACGGCAAAAATTATACTGTAAAGTTACGAGCAGTGATAAGCCACTCGGGTTGTACCAAAATATACAAATTGAATCGGTGTCCGTAACCTTTTGGTAGCCGCAACTTTTTGGTAGCCGCAACTTTTTGGTAGCCGCAACTTTTTGGTAGCCGCAACTTTTTGGTAGCCGCAACTTTTTGGTA
>DAOUSS010000105.1 GCA_030627085.1 Candidatus Stahliibacteriota bacterium
CCCATCTACCTCATTCTGGGGAAGGATGTTTCTTTACAAAGGGTGGGTGGCTTGTATCAAAAGAGAGATTCCATAAGGGTAGTTTCAGCTTTTTCAGGCATCAGAGAGGAGGAAACCTTCGGATTCTCTCCTCAAAAGACCTGGTTGATTGGAGTGAAATTGCCGCTTTCTCAGACAATACAGAATGGATATCTGAAACAATTGACATAGATACAGAATCTTATGTTAAAATTGAGTTTTCTGGTGATAACTCATGGGTGTATATAGATGATATATCAGTTCTTTCTTTTGGCGATGAAGAGATTGTATACAGAGGAATGAACAATTCATATACGGTAACAGATAGACCAAACGGTAGATACTACTATCGCGTGAGGGCTCGTGACGGAAGTGAAAATATGTCAGAGTGGAGCGAGGTAATGGAAGTAGTAGTTACAAATTACCTTCCTCCCTATAATTATCCAAACCCATTCAATGAGGGGACATACATCGTATATAACATACCCGAAGACGGATGGCTTTCTATCTTTACCGTGTCCGGAAATCTGGTAAGAGAGTTTAAGGTAAAGAAAGAAAACGACCACATATTCTGGGATGGCAGAAATGAGGATGGTAGGAATGTGGCGTCGGGTATATATATTTGCCGTCTTAGAGCAGATGGATTCTCCTTCATATTCAAAATCGCCTGTGTGAGATAACCCTCCTGATGCAGACAAAAGACATAAGACCGAAGACACAAGACCTTCCCTTATCAGAGTAAAGGCCTCCCCCCAGAGGTGTAGGCACACCTGTCCCGTCACAGGCGGGAAATTCAATTTGTGCCTACAAAATTTTGACACTAAATTTAATCCTTATTGCTTTTTCCTGCCAACTTTCCGGTATACAGTATTCTGTGGATGAAAAATGCCGATCTTATAAAGGTTTTTTCAGAGACCTATGATAGATATCCATCCGTTATTGTAAAGGCGCCTGGGAGGGTGAATCTCATTGGTGAACACACGGACTACAACGAAGGCTTCGTACTTCCCATTGCTATTGACAGGTATACAACTATGCTCGTGTCCGGGAGAGAGGATAAAATGGTAAGGCTCTACGACCTGAAATATAAAGAGAGTGACGAATTCAACCTTGACTCCATCGAACACACAGAATTGCATAGATGGAGTAACTACCAGAGGGGAATTGCAAAGGTTCTTAAGGTTCTTATGGATAAGGGATATAAAATAGGCGGAATGGATGCAATGATATATGGAGGGGTGCCGGAGGGTGCAGGTCTCTCGTCATCTGCATCTGTGGAAATTGCCACCCTTCTCTCCTTTAAGAAATTATATGAAATTGATATAGAACCACTGGAGATTATAAAACTTGCGAGAAAAGCTGAAAACGAGTTTGTCGGTGTTGAATGTGGAATTATGGACCAGTTCGCCTCGCTTCTTTCAAAAGAGGAATATGCCCTTTTTATAGATTGCAGGACTTTGGATTATCGTTATGTTCGGGTATCCCTTCCCAGATGTGCATTTCTTGTCTGTAACTCGATGGTGAAGAGAGAACTTGCAGCCTCTGCCTATAATGCAAGGAGAAGAGAGTGCAAAGAGGCGGTAGAGACTATGAAGAAATACCTGTCACACATTGACTCGCTCCGTGATATAACGATAAAAGATATAAAAAAGTTTGGTTCGTATCTTCCCCAAGAAACGAGGAAGAGGGCAGAGCATGTGATCTATGAAAATGAGAGAGTGAAAAAGGCTGTAGAAGAACTTGAATATGGAGATACAGAGGCATTCGGAGACCTCATGAACCAATCCCATCGGAGCTTAAAGGAACTTTACGAGGTGAGTTCAGAGGAACTCGACCTCCTGGTTGACACTGGAAAGAGCGTAAAAGGAGTTTTGGGAGCGCGATTAACAGGTGCGGGATTTGGCGGTTGTGTTCTCTTTTTCCTAAAAGAGAGTAGTATAGAACCACTGAAGGAGAAAATTCTTGAGGTGTATCAGGAGAAGACAGGCATAACCCCACAATTTTACAAGGTGATTCCTTCCAGAGGAGCATTCTCCGAACAAATTTCTGTGTAGTGGGGTACTGCCGCAGGATACATTACATTTGCGGGCAGTTTCTTTGGAGTGCCTGCCTACCGCAGGCAGGCAGTAGCCCCGCAAATGCGGGATTTCCGTTTCACTCCAACTTGCTACTGCATGCATCACCAAGGTAATGCACTCCAGTCTCACTTCAACTTGCTACCGAATGCCCCGCTAAGGCGTAGCACTCTGACTACACGCTGCTTGTTACTGCAAAACCCCTGAAAAAATCTCTTCCTCTGCAAGAACCCTTCTTTAGTGGCGATTTAGAGTTTAGACTGACCATAGACCGAAGACATACCTGCCGGCAGGCAGGATAGGCAGGTGTGGTTTTTCAGAACTCTCCCCAGAAAAAACTTGACTAATAGGCATTTTTGTGATATAATTATCAGGGCTTATTTTCAATAAGTTCGTTAGAGGAAACAGAAAAAAGTATTGAAGTTATGCAGTGTTGCAGTTGAGTGAGTTAGGTGAAAGACGTAGGGCAAGGCTTCCTGACTGCCGTCAGGCAAGTCAGCCTTGCAAATCAAAGCAAACCTAAAGGTTTGCCCTACTTTGGATGGTATCCCCCACCGATGGCGGGGTGATCTCCCTGTCCGATAGATCTTGTAAGGAGGTTAGGTGTTTAAAAGCGTTCAAGATGTTCTCAACTCCTGTAGGGATTCCCTTACCCTTACAAAAGAAGGTATTCAAATTACCGATGTTCTGGGTTTCAGAGAGAAGGTAATTGACCGTCTTGTTTATACGTCAGTCTTTCATCAGGAAAAGGAATTGGTTGAGGTTTGTCAGTACATTATCTTTGAATTAGCAAAAAAATTGGGTATCTTCCCTGCCTCTATCTATGAGTTCTATAAGGGAATGGCAAGAAATGAATATGGAGGATTCAGTGTTCCTGCAATAAATATTCGTGGATTGACCTATGATGTAGGCAGAACTCTGTTCAGGGTAGCAAAAGAAAGGAAAGTAGGAGCATTTATTTTAGAAATTGCTCGGTCGGAAATTGGCTATACAAAACAACAGCCAGATGAGTATACGACCGTTTTACTCGGCGCAGCTGTAAAAGAAGGTTACAGGGGACCGGTCTTTATCCAGGGTGACCATTTCCAGATAAATGCCAGAAAATACAAAGAGAACAAAGAAGAAGAAATTGAATCACTTGAGAGTCTCGTTCGGGAGGCAATTGCCGCTGAATTCTACAACATAGATATAGACACCTCTACTTTGGTAGATATTGAGAAAGACACCCTCCAGGAGCAGCAGAAACTCAATTTTGAGCTTACTGCCGAATTTATTAAAATAATAAGAAACATCCAGCCAGAAGATATTGCAGTCGCCATCGGTGGCGAAATTGGGGAGATTGGAATGAAAAACAGTACTGTGGAGGAATTGAGAGCCTATATGGACGGATTGCTAAGAATTCTCAAAAAGGATAACCTTGAGACTCCAGGACTGAGCAAGATAGCTGTTCAAACAGGCACCAGACATGGAGGTGTAGTGCTTCCCAATGGCAGTATTGCCAAAGTGAAAATTGACTTTGACACATTAAAAAGGCTTTCCAGGGTTGCAAGAGAGAAATACAATCTGGCCGGTGCAGTTCAACACGGTGCCTCAACACTACCGGAGGAGGTTTTTGACCTTTTTCCAAAGACAGAAACTTGTGAAATTCATCTGGCAACCGGCTTTCAGAATATTATTTATGATAATCCCTTGCTCTCTCGGGACTTTCGAGAGAAAGTATATAATTACCTGAGTGAAGAGTTTGGGGATGAACGGAAAAAAGATGAAACTGACGATCAATTCTTTTACAAGACTCGAAAACGAGGATTTGGACCCTTCAAAAAAGAGTGGTGGGATCTCCCTCAAGAGGTCAAAGATAGTATTATGGGTGAGCTTAAATTACGTTTTGAACTTCTCTTTAAGAAACTTCGGGTTGAGGGCACAAAGAATCTTATAGAAAGTAAAACGAAGCCACCGGTTTTACCAACAAAAATACCTGACGCGCTTCACAGGATTCTCCCTGTGTAAATTCCTGCCCCGCACCTATGTATAGGTGCGGGGTGAACGTCCTAAAAATTTGTGAAATCAGTGGCTTGAAATTGGTGAATACTAGAGGAGGCTACAAATATGAAGAAAGAAATCTTGGCTATTGTGGTTGGTGGTGGACCAGCACCAGGTATTAATGGAGTCATCAGCTCGGTCACTATTGAGGCAATTAATCTTGGTAAGAAGGTGATTGGTATCGAGGACGGGTTTAAATGGTTATCACGGGGAATTAGCGATAGGATTTTACCTCTTACAGTTTCTGACGTCTCCAGGATTCACACAAGTGGTGGATCAATTCTGGGAACCTCTCGGGAAAATCCAGGGGGAGATTCCCAAAAGATGGCTAATGTGGTGGACATTCTTAAAAAAGTGGGTGTAACCTATTTGGTAACAATCGGAGGAGATGATACTGCATTTACGGCAAGTGAAGTTGTAAAGGCAGTTGGAGGTAAAATTCGGGTGGCTCATGTGCCTAAAACCATTGATAACGATCTACCACTCCCTGATAATATGCCAACATTTGGCTTTGAAACTGCCCGTCATGTCGGCACTGAAATTGTTCAGAATCTTATGGAGGATGCGAAAACGATTACTCGCTGGTATTTTGTAACGACTATGGGACGAGAAGCTGGCCACTTAGCCCTTGGAATTGGGAAAGCTGCTGGTGCAACATTGGTAATTATTCCTGAGGAGTTCTCAAAATCCAAGCATATACAACTTTCAACTATTGCTGACATCCTTGAGGGTGCGATTATTAAACGAAGAGCTATGGGTAGAAATGATGGTGTTGCGGTAATTGCTGAGGGTTTAGCAGAAAAAATTGGTAAGGACGAGTTGGAAAGCCTTGCAGAGTTAGAGAGAGACGAACATGGACACATTCGTCTTTCAGAAATTGATATTGGTAAATTCCTGAAAAATGAGGTTAAAAAAAGACTTCGTAAAAGAGGAATTGATATGACTATTATAAATACCAATGTAGGATATGAGGTTCGTTCAGCTACGCCAATTCCATTTGATGTTGAATATACAAGAAATCTGGGCTATGGAGCGGTCAAGTTTCTTGTTAGTGGTGGTTCCAATGCTATGATTGCCTATCGTTCGGGGAAGCTTGCCCCCATACCTTTTTCTGAGATCATTGACCCCAAGACCGGAAGGACCAGTATCCGACTTGTTGATATCAATTCCGAATCTTACGAAGTAGCCAAAGCCTATATGATAAGATTAAAAAAGGAAGATTTTGACGACGGGGAGAATATGGAACGACTTGGCCGGGCCGGTAATGTCTCAAGCGAAGAGTTTGAAAATCGCTTTCGCCACATTGCAATATAGTGTCAAGGAAAAATTTGGACGCAGATTAACGCAGATAAAAATAGTTATTAGGTTATTGAGTAATTAAGTCATTAGGTAATTAGGTCGTTGGATACTTTATCCTTTAACCTTTATCCTTTTTCTTTTTACTGTAATCTACAATCTGCAATCTAAAATCTCTTTGTGCCCTTTGTAGTGAAAAATGGACTGTAGGGCACGGTTTTAACCGTGCAAATAACGATACGGACAACCTGGACGCAGATTATTATTCGGTATTGATAACATCAAATGAG
>DAOUSS010000290.1 GCA_030627085.1 Candidatus Stahliibacteriota bacterium
CCACAGCAAAAAGAGAACTACAAGATTTGGTTAAAAAAAAGATATGCAGAACTTCTGGTGCAGGACCTCGCTTGCACTATTTATTAAAATGACCCGATTATGACCCGATTATGACCCGATTTAGAATTAAGAAGTTGAGGAGTTAAGAGGTTGAGAGGTTGACAGGGGAAGAGGTTGAGAGGTTGAGAGCATGAGAAAAAAGAGGATAAGGCATTTTAGGGATTTGGAGGTTTATCAGAAGGCTTTTAGGTTAGCAATGAGGATATATGATATTACTAAGGAGTTCCCGAATGAAGAAAAATATTCATTAGTTGATCAGATTAGAAGATCTTCAAGAAGTGTCCCTGCTAATATTGCTTGCCCAGTGTAATAAAATGTATTATATTTATGTTTTACAGAGTTTAAAAGACGGCAATTTTTATGCAGGGTATACTAACGATTTAAAGAAAAGATTAAAGATGCACAATGATAGAAAGATTGAGTCAACAAAAAATAGAGTGCCCTTCAAGTTAGTATATTATGAAGCTTCTCTTGACCAAAAAGATGCATTAAGAAGGGAAAAATATCTTAAAACAACCTATGGAAGAAGGTACATCAAAAATAGAATTAAAAATTATCTAGATAGCCTGAAGATATTACACCGGGCTCGCCCTGTGGAGTAGCAAAACTTACTCCACGGGGCGAGAAGCGTGGAAGAAAAGAAGGGATGATAAATAAACCAAACAGTTTCTGTACAAGTTAGTGCATAGTGCATACTGCTCACTGCATACTTAATCTGTGGGAGATAATATGCAAAAAACTTGACATTTTATGATTTTTGCGGTATAATAGGTTGTAGATTTTAAGACACAAATTTAACAATGATATGAAAAAATTGTTTGTTACAGGTATTTCCGTAACTGGATGTATCAACATAGAGATATTCCAAATGCAAGATTTCTTATCTGTAAAAAAAATATTGACTCGGAAGAGCAACTACAAAATGAGATATTAACAAATATGTTACTAACAAAAATGTTAGTGGAGAAACAATGAGCTTTAAGTTGGTTCCGGTATTTAAAGAGGATTTCATTGATAGAACTGAGCTTTTGGAAGAGATTTATACTGAACTCAGTGATGCCGAGTCTATTACTGGGTATGCTTTTTTAGGGAAACGCAGGGTTGGGAAGACATCCATTTTTAAAGAACTCGAATGGCGGCTTAAGAAAGTAGATTTAATAGTGCCTGTCTATTTTTCGGTCTGGGATTTGATAGAGTTCAGTCTTATAGAATTTTGTCAAAAACTTACCGTAGAAATTTTAGAGGCATATAGACCCAAACTTGGGCTTACTTATAGAATAAGAGAACTACTGAAAACCCCCATCACGGTGATCCGTCAGATCCTTGATAGAGCACAATTTAAAGTGGTTTACAAAGAGTTAGAATTTCTCTTATCAGTGAATAAAAAGACAGACAAAGACAGGCTTATTGAGGATACGTTTACTCTGCCAGAAAGGCTTTCTGAAGATATTAAGTGTGTTCTCTTTATAGATGAGTTCCCATCTATTCTCAATCTCAAGGTCAATAATTCTTCCATTGGCGAACCCATTGTTCGTAAAATAAGAACAATATTTGAGAATTGGAAGAGAACCTCTCTTTGTATTTCTGGATCCATAAGGAGTATGATGAACACCGCAGTGTTGTCATCTTCATCGCCTTTTTATCGACAACTTATTGTACGAGAGGTAAGGCCATTAGAGAAGATATGGGTGAAAGATCTCCTCTTGCGAAATCTGTCGAATATATCTGATGAAGCAATTGAAGAAATCTATTCCTTTACCAATGGGATCCCTTTTTATATCCAGTTTTTGGGCAAAATGTTGCAAAAAAAGGTGGGACATATCGGCATAAAAGAGGTAAGCGAGGTAAAGGAGGAATTTCTTGCAGAAGAAGGCAATATAATATTTAAAGAGGAGTTTGAAAAGTTGAGTCCGAAGGAGAGATTGATTATTCTTGCTATAAGTAAAGGTTGTTACACCCCCAGAGCTATAACGGAAGAGGTAGGTGAAAAGATTTCCAACATAAATAGATTTTTATCTTATCTGGAGGAAAAGGG
>DAOUSS010000100.1 GCA_030627085.1 Candidatus Stahliibacteriota bacterium
CAAAGTTTCCCCTCTACAGGGAGAAACCCATAAACTCCCAGCCCGTGATCGGTGGTTCCGTCATATTTGTAGGTTCCTCAGATGATAGACTCTATGGATACGAGAAAAGTGGAGAAAGATTGAGAGGATTTCCAATAAGGATGGGACACTGGGTTCAAGGCAGTGTGGCACTTGCAGACCTAAATTGTGATGGGAATATGGAGATTGTTACCACCTCACTGGACGGAAAGGTCTCTTGTTTCGGCCCGGGATACACCAATTCCGGGATAGAGTGGGGTATGGATGGACACGACATCTGGCATACGGGTTGTTACGAAACGGACATCGTCCCTCCACTTCCACCTCAAGGTCTATCGGGTGTCTGGAAATATATTGTCAAGGATATAGCGGAGATAACACTTCACTGGAATCCAAACTCCGAGCCAGATCTATCGGGTTATTATGTCTATAGAAGTGAATCGTCCGGCGGTCCCTTTACTTATGTGGGAACTGCGGAACCTCTTGAGAAACCGGAATTTGTTGACATAGTCTATGCGTGGAGAACTTACTGGTATTATGTTACAGCCTTTGATATGATGGGGAATGAGAGCGGTCCATCGGATACAATAAGGGTGGACCCGGAATACTACTATCTTCCCTGTCCCTTCCTCTTCACATGGAATGGCACGGAGTTCGTGGAGGATAACAATATCCTTACAGGATCAGGCCCGGAAGAAGTGGTCAACGACGCATATAAGATCACCCAGCCACTAATTGTGACAGAACCCCCAAGAAGATACAAACTCGAAATAAGAGAGGAAGAGACGGAACACTCGTTCTTTGACAGGGTTGCCCTCAAAACCGTAGACCATCCCGGGGATGTGGAGGTCGGAGTGAATACAGAGGGTGAGATCGTACCCGTCGCTACAGCTCACACCCCCGTATCCGCCATCTCGGGAGGTGAAGACTATGCCGATGTCCTAAGCGATGAAGGATCCTGGTTTGAAGGCTTTACGGGTGATACGATGGTGATTGATTTCAGTACAATAGTGGAGACAAACGATAAGGAACTCTGGCTCAATTCTGACAAAAGTGGTTATCCCATCAGTATCGAGATAGAGAGAGAAGGCGGATGGGAGTACGTAACTTCAGTATTTCCCAGGGAAAATTTCTCAACCATACCTATTGCCTCTCTATCTGAACTCATTGATGACGGTGAAGCATTGACCCTCAGGCTTGTCTGGTTCGCCGACCACGATCTTGAAACCATAAGGATTGTACAACTTGAGGATGTATCAATATCAGAGAATACAGCGCCTCTCACCTCTGCCATCCACTCACGCTTGGGTAACGTGAGGCAGGTGTTGTTAGACGAGGATGAGGAGTATGCGGAGGTATTACCCGGTGACACCCTGAGAACAGTGTTTGCTTTCATTCCTCAAATACCTGGGTGGACTCGAAGCTTTGTGTTTGTGTCAAATGGATATTACATTACGGAGAGAGACAAGGGTAGAGACCAGTCTGCTACGGGTAATATACCCATTATTCATTCTCTATCCCTATATCCAAATCCAGCAGGGAATGATATGACCATCAGGTTTGGTATCCCGAGAGAAGAGAAGGTCTCTCTTAAAATTTATGATGTATCAGGCAGAGAGGTAAGGACGCTTGTGGATAATAGACTTGAAGCAGGCTATCATGTATTAAAAATCGATGGCAAAGGTCTTCCTTCTGGCATCTACTTCGCAAGACTCATGACCGATAACTATGATGTGACCAAGAAGCTCGTGCTGATGAAGTAAACCACCTTCTCGACAATCTATTGTTTTTTGTAGTAAAAAATCGGGTTGAATGACTTTGTATGCAAGAATGTTCGAGAGAAAGACATATTATGAAACCGTAAGGGAGACTTCTAATGTAAGTCTCCGAAGGTGATGAAACATCAAAAAAGATAAACAAGGAGGTTGAAAAGATTGAGAAAATATTAAAACGGATTGATAGTGAATGCCTTGACGCCGAGAAGATTAGAGATTCTTTGAAGAAGCATTGGGAATGATGAATTACTTGACAAGATGGGATTTTTGTATTATGATAGAATTGGGTTAAATAGATAAAGTTTTGGTTCTGGAAGTAAGCCTCCTGAAGGGGGGTATATGAGAGCCTTATCTCTCATTTCTGATACAAACCCTGTAAAACACGATGTATTTCGCAGGGTAAATAAGGAGGATTATGTTTTTGCACCCCCAACCCTTAGAATACACAGGGTTGGGGGTATTTTTATTTTCTTTTCCACAGGATTCTTTGAATATGCGAGGTTTGTAAGGTTCGGTTAAGTCAGCCCGTGTATTTTATGATGCGCAGGATAGTTGTTAAAACAATTTACCTTTAATTCCTCCAACAAGTTATACCATAAAGAGAGGTGAGAATTTAGAAAGAGGGAAGAATAATGCACTCTGGTATATACTTTATAGATTTGAAATACCTCCTATACAAAGGCAGGCAAACTGATTCTCTTAAAATGAGGGAGAGAAATGTGATGAAGAGATTAGGGTGTAAGGTGATAATGATGTTATTTATTTCGGTATCAGCATTGGCCTGGACCAAACCGATAAATATATCGAATACAGAGGAGCCGTCAAACTGGCCAAGCATAGCAGTGGATAATAAAAGTGGGAATGTGTATGTGGTATGGGCTGATGATTGGAGGGCAGAATACACTGGGCCAAAGATTCTCTGTGCCTGTTGGGATGAGGATTCCTGGCAGGGTCCTCTTAAGGTGGCGGATGGGTCATATGGTGCAGGCTATCCGGATGTGGTGGTAGATACCCTTGGGCGTGTTCATGTATGCTGGTCTGAACTTGGCACAGGTGAAATACACTGGAGTTTTTTTGATGGAAATAGTTGGTCTATTTCCTTCAATGTATCCAATAAACCAGGAGAGGATTATTGCCCAAGAATGGTGGTAGACCATAAAAACCATATTCATATGGTGTGGCACGAATATTCCGATTTTGGAGACATCTGGTATAGTTTTTATAATGGCTCTGAATGGTCTACACCCCAGAATATCACAAACGATAGCGTAGAGTCTGCATGGGCCGATATCGCTGTGGATTCTAAAGGACACCCCCATGTAGTATGGATGGATTATGGTGATATGGATATTCATTACTTTTATTACAATGGCTCTGCGTGGTCAACTCCTGTCAACATATCTTACATGGATCAGCCTTATGGACAATCTGGCTTCCCAAGGATAGCTCTCGATTCGAAAGATCATCCTCATGTTGTATGGGAGGAACGCTATGAAGGTTATCGCTCCTATTATGCCTTCTACAATGGGTCAAGATGGAGTTCCCCTTGCAAAGCCTTCACAGAGGGAGGACTTGAACCAACAATAGCGATTGATTCTCACGATCTTGTTCATGTTGCAGCAAAAATTAACAAACGGACTTGGTATACCTCTTTTAATGGATTTGAATGGTCTATTCCAGTTGATATCTCTTCGCCGCAAAGAGGTGGAAGACCTAAGTTATGTATGGACAAAAGAGAATGGATTCATGCAGTATGGGCATCGAGAGACGAAATCCATTATGCGAGAGACAGTATAGTTGATACCATTCCACACCAATATAAGGTTAATGAAAGTTTCCCAAATCCCTTCAATAGTGAGGCAACGATTTCCTATGAACTCCCGAAGACCTCGTATGTAACCATCACAATTTATGATACTTTGGGGAGGGAGGTGAAGAGATTTGATTTAGGTCTTCAATCTGCTGGATATTACAATTTTCCTGTAAATTTTGAGGAAATGGGTGCGGGTGTCTATTTCTATCGCCTCGTGGCGGATGAATTTACCGCCTCGGGGAAGATGGTGATGTTTAGAAAAGAAAGGGGGTAATATGAAATGGATAAACCTTGTACTGGTCGTTTGCCTGGCTGTAGCCTTGAATGCTATAGCCTAGGAACCCTTAAGGGTGGCAAACGACAATGTGGTGGTGATCTGCGGTGATACACCATCAGGGGGGAGCAAATCAGAAAAATCTTGGAAAGATCCAAACGACCCAAAGAGATCCTATGATGAGTTCTGGAACGACACCTACCTGATGTGGGAACTGGCATATGTAAAAGGAGGATTTCCTGAGAGAAAGGCAGGTGCTTCAGCAGACCACATCCATGTGCTTTACGGGTATGGAAGTGACTTTATCAGTGGTAGCTATCGCTATCGGCCAAGCTGGGTTTCGGAGGATATCGACTCGGTTACCGACTACTCCGCCTACTATGGGGATGTTGCCAACATCTTCAATTGGCTTGCCAATGGGCACGATTTTGGCGATTGGTTTATGCGTCAGATGACTAACTACGACGAATTGTTCACCTGGACTTTTGACCATGGTGACTCGGCTACTGTAGATGGGGTATATCATGTGTATCTTTGTTTGATGGGCACTAATCGAATGAGGGAGGATGACTTCAGGAATAAGGTAAATCAGATAAACCACTGGCGGCGGGTCTTCTGGATGCAGTAGTGCTTCAGCGGTGGGTTCATTCCATACCTTGAGAACTACAAGACAGTAATAACCACTGCATGTAAGCCCAAGGAGGTTGCATGGCCAGCAGATAACATATCCAGGAATTACTCGCCACTTCCCGAGAACGAAACCTACCAGAGCGCCACTTATCACCATGGCGAATATGACTTCCATATAATGAACAGCGTACGAGAATGCGCTATCTACCCATACGAAAATCCTCCATCGGTGGATGCCAACCAGGACCATGTGAAGGGGATATCGATGTCCGAGGCATGGATATACTTACGAGATCACGAATCCCAAGTAGAAACTCCTCAGCATAGCGATATAGGCAATAAAGGCGCCACCACCTTCTTGCTCTTTGATCCCCTATCTCCACCTCTGGCGCCTACTGGATTAACTGCTTCACCTTATTACCAAGGTGGAGAGACATATGTCTCACTCAATTGGAATGACAACGATGAAATTGACCTTGATGGATACAATATCTACCGGAGAAGTCGGGTTGATGATGGCCCATGGGGAGAATGGGGGAAAATTGGTTCTACCACTACAAGTTCCTATACAGATGGCCCAGTTGAGACCCACGATAAAACTGGTCGTCCGTATACCTATGCTTACTATACTACTGCCTATGATGTCTACGGATACGAAAGCGGTCCTTCGAATATAGTTACTGTAGGACCTGTGTGGCCTCGGAGTGCTGGTGGAACCCAAACTGCAGATATAACCGGTCTCGGACGCGACTTTGTTCTTTATGGAAGTTCACCGAATCCCTTCAGTTTGACTACTACCATCAGATACATAGTACCTAACGAGAGTTCCCTAATCCTGAGGGTGTATGATATTACCGGAAGGCAAGTAAAGACTCTCTATAACGGCATTGTTGCATCTGGAGCTCATTCCGTTACCTGGAATGGAGAGGATGACCAGGGCGGGAGACTCGAAAATGGTGTCTATTTTATTAGGCTCGAGGCAGAAAACACCGTTCGGAAAAGTAAGGTTTTGCTGATCAGGCAAAACAGATAGTGAAGTGGATACCCGCACCTCTCCTTTCCATAGGTTAAACTGTGGTATAATGTTACGGATGAGAAGGAGGTGGGTAATGATGAAAGTAAAAAATCATTCAGGGTTTCTCTTTCTGTGTCTTGTTAGTATTTTTTTTCTGCTCAAGAACTGCCGTTATTTCCCTGAAAGAAGCAGAAGAGATAGTCCTCAAAGAGATATTGGAAAATAATATAGAAGGGAAAGAGATTTACGAATTACCAACTCTGATGAAGTCTGGAACCGTTGTTAAGCCTAGATATGACGGTGATAAGGAATACATACCAAGAGACGATTGTTGGTTCTTTTTCATTGACGATG
>DAOUSS010000145.1 GCA_030627085.1 Candidatus Stahliibacteriota bacterium
AGAAGCAGCAAGGGCAGAGTGCTCTGACTCTACCTTTACAAACTGTGCGTCAAGTTCACCATCTGCGCACATCTCTGAAAGAAGTTCCACAACCTGCGTTTGTGGAGTTATGGGATATGCGGCTATAACCTGTACCCTTGATAATTTTGCACCATATGAGAGTGCATGATTACCCATTAATACCTTCTTCATCTCTCCTCCCTGTGCATAGTTATAGCATTTCTCGGACATTCCTCGGCACATATCCCACATCCTTTACAGTAGTCATAATCTATCACGGGAGTACCATCTTCTTTCAGAAGTATTGAAGGTTCGGGACAGAATTTCCAGCATATCCCGCAGGGTTTACATTTATTATAGTCTATTATGGGTTTCAAGTTCCTCCAGGACGCAGTTTTGTTTATACGCATACTTGCAAGTGAGACTGCCATCTCTGGCATGTCATCTACCCCTTTCCATATAATCTTTTTAGCCTTTGGCATAAAACCCCCCGAGTAAAATTTCAAAATCCTAATTTTTAATTTCCAATGAAATTCCAAAGTCCCAATGTTAAATTAAGATAGGCATTGGGTATTAGGTTATTGGGTAATTAGGTAATTGAGAAACACGCTTGGGAATATTTCAATGACCCAATGATTTAATAACTTAATAACCTATTTTCAGCATTTGACATTTGTCATTTGACATTTTATTGGATATTGGTAATTAGAAATTTGGCGTTTATTTTAACCGTGTATTCTCATACGCCTCTTTTGCGGCCATTGCATTCTCTTCGGGTTTGGCTGGTGATTCTTCTTTTATTGATTGCAAAACAGATTCTATACCAACGCACCCAGTAGCCCTTACAAACGCACCTATTATAGCACTATTTACAATTGGGGCAGCCCTTGAGCCAAGACCGTATTTTATAGCGATTCCTGTGGCATCCACACACGCTATCCTGTAGGGACAAGGCTTGCCCTTGTCCAGCTGTATCTCAATCTCATCGGGAGATTTCTCTGAATTTATAACTATCCAGCCTCCCTCTTTCAACCCCTCTGTCATATTTATCTGTCCCAGAAGTGTTGGATCAAGAATGACTATATGGTCAGGCTCGTATATCCTGTAATGAGCTCCTATAGGTTTTGTATCTATCCGCAGGAATGCAGTTACAGGCTGACCTCTACGCTCTACACCAAACTCTGGGAATGCCTGAGCCCACTTGTCTTCCTTCAACATAGCAGATGCAAGAATCTTTGATGCAACGACGCTCCCCTGCCCTCCTCTGCCGTGTAATCTTACTTCAATCATAACATCCCCCTGATAAAATTCCAAAATCCTAATTTCCAATTTCCAACGAAATTCCAAAGTCCTAATGCCAAATTAAGATAGGCATTGGGTATTAGGTTATTGGGTAATTAAGAAACACGCTTGGGAATATTTCAATGACCCAATGACTTAATAACTTAATAACCTATTTTCAGCATTTGACATTCTCACCCCTCTTGTATATAACTCTCCAACATTTATATCAAAAATTAACATCAAAAATCAAAATGCAAAATAGTCATTGGTCATTAGTCATTGGTCATTAGTCATTGGTTTACCCTACCTGTTGAAGCGACTTGTCCTGTGAAATGCTTAGCTATTTCTTCGGGAAGCTATTCAACAGGGTGAAATGCGAACTTGTGAGCTATTTCATTGGGGTCATCAGCCATTCAAGCCCTATCTCCTGCCTACTACTTACTGCTTACTGTCTACTACCCACTGCTCTACGGTTCCATTCCCTCGTCATAGTGTTCGTTGAAGTAATCCTTGTAATCAAATGCTGTCGCCTCGTCCTTTATTACTATGCTTGCTTCATAATTTGAAGCAAATGCGGAATTTGTCCAGTTGTGTGAGCCAAGAACAACCGTTTTACCATCAATTATCAGCAATTTTGTATGAGCATATTTATCTGCTATTCTTACTGGTATTTCCCTACTTTTGAAAAATTGAACTGCTTTATCATTTGTTATATCATCTATGCTGTGCAACAGGACTCGGACATTTACTTCTCTTGAATGTGCATCTGAAATTGCTGAAAGGAGACCCCCAGGTTGTCCAAAATTATCCGTTGTATCACTTATAAGAAACATCATAAGTTCCAGCGAGGTCCTCGCACTGTCTATTAGAGATTTTACCTGTGTATAGTAGTCGCTGTCCAGAACAGGTGTAATCTCCTGCAGAGATGCATCTACATCCTCTTTGCATCCCGTGAGAATTACCGCCAACGCGATAGAAGAAATTATAAATTGTTTACAAAACCGCATTTTTATATTTCCTTTTGTTATCTCTTTCCAACAGTCACTTCAGCCCTGTATTTTTCTCCATTTCTTACAAGATAAATCTCTATCCTGTTACCGGGTTTCTTACTTGAAATTATTGAATCAAAATCCTTTTTGTTACTTACGTTTTTTCTATCTATTCTGTATATTATGTCGCCGGGTTCAAAACCGACTTCTTCTGCGGGACTATTTCTATCAACAGAGGCAACTATAGCACCTTTACTAATCGGGCTTCCAAGTGCCAACGCCATAATAGGATTGAGACTCTCCACCTGCAGTCCTATCCAGGGTTTCTGTCCCTCTCCTCTCAGTATCTCCTGCATCGTCCTTTTCGCAGTATTTATGGGTATTGCAAATCCTATGCCTATAGAACCACCACTTTTACTGAATATAAATGTATTTATGCCAATTATTTCACCGTTTGCGTTTACAAGAGGCCCACCGCTATTTCCGGGATTTATTGCTGCATCTGTCTGTATCATATCTCTGTACACCCTATCTTCTATCTGAGAGCGTATATTCCTACTCACTCCACTTATAACACCACAACTCACAGTTGGTTCAGGATTCTCAAGAAGAAATCCAAATGGATTTCCGAGTGCAACTACCCACTCACCAATAAGGAGACTATCAGAATCACCAAGGGAAGCAATAGGTAGGTTTTTGTCTTCTATCTTTAATACTGCAAGATCTACCTCTTTCGATGTTCCAATCACATTTGCATCATATTCCTTTCCAGAAGAGAGTGTAATCTTTACGACCTCTGCATCCTCAATTACATGCTCGTTTGTGAGTATAAATCCGTTTTCTGACACAATAAATCCTGAGCCAAGACTCTCTACAGTCCTCTCGTAAAGTGGGCCGGGAAAGAAGTAATCAAAAAACGGATCCCTGAACATAGGAGTTGCTCTTACATATTGTTTTTTTAACACACTAACAGAGACAACTGCGGGTGAGACCCTTTCTGCAGCGCAAACAATGGCAGTTCTCCGTGAATTTGATAGAGATTCTGCCTCATCACAACCCACGGGCAAGGGTATAGTGAGAGTAAAGAACAGGAAAGAATACAGACTGGAAAGATAAAATTTTTTATACATAAATTCTATCTGTAATTTAAAGCTTTAGCTTTGGTACATCAACTCTACTCCGCCGATAGCGGGGTGAAAAGGGTTGAGTTACAAAATCCTTCTACTTTATCTTGCTCCAATCTTTTAAAAACCTTTCTATTCCCACATCTGTGAGAGGATGATTTAGCATCTTCAGTATCACATTGTATGGTACGGTGCATACATCTGCACCTATGAGTGCTGCCTCTACTATATGCATTGGATGCCTCACAGACGCAACTACCACTTCTGTCTCTATACAATAGTTGTCAAAAATGGTCACAATCTGGTCAACTATCCCCATTCCCTCATTTCCCACATCATCCATCCTTCCAATAAACGGAGAAACAAAGTTTGTTCCAGCCTTTGCTACAAGTAATGCCTGATTGGCAGAGAACACAAGGGTAGTGTTTGTCATTATATCTTCGTTTCTAAGTTCTCTTATTGCAATCAATCCTTCCTTACACATTGGTACTTTTATACATATATTGTCTGCAATTCGCTTTAATTTTTTCCCCTCGCTTACAATACCCTTTGCCTCTTTACTTGTAACCTCTGCTGTGACGGGACCTTCAACCATACTGCATATCTTTTTTAAGATAGCTTCTGGTTTCTTTCCTGTTCTCTCCACTTCTCTTGATAGTAATGTAGGATTCGTTGTGACTCCATCCAGAATTCCCCAGGATGCAATTTCTTTTATTTCATCAAGATTTGCGGTATCTATAAATATCTTCATTTTTTCTCCTTTTTTAAAACCACAGAGTTCACAGAGAATTAATCACGGTGGTGTCAGGAGTTACCTCCTGACACATACTCGATACTTTTTCATCTGTCGGGAGGAAACTTCCAACAGCACAGTATAAGTTCTGTGTTTTCCGTGGCTTTTTCATTTTGCGTTTGACAGTCCCTACAAAAGTAAGCAGTAATCAGTAATCAGTGGTCAATCACCAGTGAACGTCAAACATTCAACATTAAACATTTCACATTACACATTTAACTTTCCACATCCCACATTTCACATCTCACATTCCATCTATCTACAATCTGCCCTATCACTTTCATCCTTTGTCGCGACCGGGACAGGCTGTGCAGAAAGTCAAATTTCAACCTGGTAGTCGCAACTTTTAAGTTGCGCAAATTGAATCCAGGACAGCATCTTCTATTCGCAGACTGAAGTCT
>DAOUSS010000188.1 GCA_030627085.1 Candidatus Stahliibacteriota bacterium
CTATGAGATAGCCTGTAGAAAGGCAGAGATGCAGATAGATTTCAGAAAGGCAGGAGAGGATGAGATAATTGATATTGTAGAGGAACACGCAAAGGACGGGGTTGACTTCGTGACCGTGCACTGTGGAGTTACAAAATGCGTTATTGATACCCTCAAAAGCCAAGGCAGAATTATGGATATTGTATCAAGAGGAGGCGCTATCCTTGCTGCATGGATGGAATATAATAAGAAGGAAAATCCTTTATATTCACATTTTGACAGGTTACTTGACATTGCAAGGGAGTATGATCTGACTCTCTCTCTTGGGGACGGACTCCGCCCCGGTTCAATAATTGATTCAACAGATAGACCTCAGATAGAGGAGTTGATAGTGCTTGGAGAACTGAGAGATAGAGCACTTGAGGCAGGTGTTCAGGTAATGATAGAGGGTCCCGGACACATCCCCATTCATGAAGTGAAGATGAATGTAGAAATAGAAAAGAGTATATGTAAGGGCGCCCCGTTTTATGTTCTTGGTCCAATTGTAACGGATATAGCGCCTGGTTATGACCATATTACATCTGCAATAGGGGGAGCGCTTGCAGCAGCCTATGGAGCAGATTTTCTCTGTTATGTTACTCCTGCAGAGCATATTGGACTCCCAACAGAGGACGATGTAAAGGAGGGGGTTATTGCGACGAGGATTGCCGCACACGCAGGTGATATTGCAAAAGGGTTAAGCGGAGTGCTTGATATTGATAAAGAGATATCCACAGCAAGAAGGAAACTCGACTGGAAAAAGCAGAGAAAGCTCGCAATAAACCCTGAGAAGATATCGGCAGAGAAAGGTGTCGGAACCTGCACTATGTGCGGTAATTACTGTGCAATAAAGATTATAGAAGAGTATATAACCAGTAAAACTGGCAAGAAACAAAAGAAACAGAGATAAATCAAAAATCGAAAATGTTTAACACGAATTACACAAATATCTCAAATTACACAAATAAAGCCTTGAACTATTTTTTAATTCGTGACCATTCGTCTAATTCGTAATATTCGTGTTTATAATTTTGCATTTTGATATTTGATTCCTGCCTGCCGACAGGCAGGTTTGATATGACTATAAGGGGGGGATATGGCAGAGAAGAAGATGTCAGTGGAGGAGCTCCTCGCAAAAGCAAAGAAACCCGGCGAGGATGCTATGAAACTTCATCCTTTCTATAAAGGAAAGATAGAGGTGGTTCCAAAGTGTTGTGTGCGTGGCTTCGATGACTTCGCAATCTGGTACACTCCTGGAGTTGCAAAACCCTGCAGGGATATAGAAACAAATCCAGAGAAAGTATTTGAACACACCAACAAAGCCAATTTTGTTGCAATCATCTCCGATGGCACGAGGGTGCTTGGACTTGGTGATATAGGTCCTGAGGCGGGACTTCCTGTTATGGAAGGAAAGGCACTCTTGTTTAAATATCTTGGAGGGGTTGATGCATTTCCGATATGTCTTGACACAAAAGACCCGGATAAGTTTATAGAAACCTGCCTCTTGCTTCAGCCATCCTTCGGTGGTTTTAATTTGGAAGACATTGCTCAGCCGAAATGCTTTTACATTCTGGATGAATTAAGAAAAAAGGCAAGAATACCCGTATGGCATGATGACCAACAGGGAACTGCTGCTATAACTCTGGCTGGTCTTATCAATGCAGTGAAGATTGTAGGGAAAAAACTGGACGAGGTAAAGATCTCAATGGTCGGTGCAGGTGCAGCTAATACAGCATGTCTAAGGGTGATGATATCTGCTGGAGTTCCCCCGGAGAATGTGATTATGTGCGACATAAACGGAATTCTTCATTCAGAGAGAACAGATTTTGAGGAGACCGATCCCAGATACCAGTTCTGTAAAACAACGAACAAAGAAGGAAGAAGAGGCGGAATTCCGGAAGCAATGAAGGGAACAGATGTCTGTATTGCATATTCAAAACCAGGTCCCGGGACCATAAAACCGGAATGGGTAAAATCAATGGCGAAGGACTCAGTACTCTTTACCTGCGCCAATCCTATTCCAGAGATCTGGCCATGGGAGGCAAAAGAAGCTGGTGCGAAGGTTGTGGCAACAGGAAGGGGAGACTTCCCCAATCAGGTGAACAACTCTATTGGATTTCCCGGGATATTCAGGGGAACCCTTGATGTTATGGCAAAAACAATAACAGATGAAATGTGCATAGTTGCAGCTAAAGAACTTGCCAAATGTGCAGAAGACAGGGGGATTTCTGAAAATTATATCGTACCCCGAATGGACGAATGGGAGGTATTTCCCAGGGAGGCGGTTGCTGTTGGACTCAAAGCAATAGAACAAGGCGTTGCCCGTGTTAAACTCTCAAAGGAAGAGTTGATGAAGTGTGCAGAAGAAAAGATAAAAAGGGCAAGAGAAGAAACGCAGGCACTTATGAAGGAAGGATTTATAAAACTGCCGTAATCCAAATTACACATCTTATAATAAGGACGCAGACATACGCAGAAAAATAAGATTAAAAATTTACTGTGAAGTTGTAATTTCCTCAGTTTTTACCTCTGGAACAGAGATTGGGAGAATATACAATATACAACGACTGAAAGAAAAAGAAACATAAAAAATCATGCTAATCTGCGGAAATCTGCGTCCTAAAAGCACGTATCACGAAGAGGGGGTTTTATGTTCCATATTCTCGCCTTTCTGCTATTAGTAATACCACAAGGCTTTGTCCGTCTTTCTGTTACATCAGAGAAGGAGTATTTCAATCTTTATCTTCCTTTATCACTCATTGAATATACAGATATGTTTATGAAGGGAGGAGAGGGAATTGGCGAAGGACTCAAAGATATAGAACTCCATATTGGAGACACTTTAATAGATATAGATACGGGAGAAGAGAAGATGCTTATGGTCGTTGTGGGAACAGATAAGATGCTGGAACGAGGAGAGAAAAATCCAAAATGGTTTCGTGCAGAGATAGAGGATAAAGAAGATGGAAAGGCTACAATAAAAATACCATTGTGGGCATTTAAGGTATTATCAAAATTCGGGGTAGACATAATGAATGAGTTAGATACTGCTTTTCTCAATGCTCTTGCAGAATCCATAGAGGAGATGGGAGGCGGTAGATTTAGATTTTTGGAGATTAGAGATAGAGAAAGTTCGATAGATATATATGTGGAGTAGTGAGGATAAGTGTATCAGGATACCAGTAGATCAGCAGGCAGAATATCAGATTATCAGTATATCAGAACCCCATCTGCCTGCCACAGGCAAGTATGGGGGAATCTGTGTAATCCGTGGTTAAAAATCTGTGTAATCTGTGGTTATATTTTTGATATTACTATACGGGGGGATATAGCAAAGAAGAAGATGCCTATGGAGGAGCCTGCACAAATTGAATTTGTGCCTACAATTTTTGCATTTTTGATATTTGATTTTTAATTTTTGATATTATTATATGGGGGGTGTATGGCATTAGGTTGGCAGGAAATAGTTCTCGTCCTTCTAGTTGCCCTTCTGCTCTTCGGGGCAAAGAGACTCCCGGAGGTTGGGAAGGCTCTTGGTAAAGGAATTCGAGAATTCAAGGATGCAATGAAAGGGATAGAAGAGGAAAAATAAAAAGGGAGCAAGTTAACTTACCCCCTTTTTAAGGCTGTCGTAATTATTCATTCTCGCTTATTCTGGTTTCTTCTTCGCCTCCTCTATCTGCTTCTGCATGAGATTTAAGACTATGAGGTGCCTGGGGTCATCGAGGATCGTCGAAATAA
>DAOUSS010000121.1 GCA_030627085.1 Candidatus Stahliibacteriota bacterium
AGAGATTCAGCTAATTCAATCATTGCCAATATCGCTGAAGCCCATGGAAGATACTATTATGCTGATAAAGTGAGAGTATTATACATTTCACGTGGAGAAGCAGAAGAAATAAGAAGTCATTTAAGAGTTGCTGAAGGGAGAAAGTATATTATTGATGAGGAATTTAATTGGTTAGATAAAGAATACGAGAGTCTATCAATAGGGATAAATAATTATATTCGTTCACTCAAACACTGATGACTAAATTAACTTAATTAACTTAATTAACTAAATTAACTAATATGAACATCCTGTTGCCTATAGAAATAAGTCTTGTTGCAGGGGTAGTTTTTCTCTTTTTCCCCAGGAAGTTGGAGGGATTTACCAGGATGGCTTCTCCGTTGTTAGGAATTGGTAATTTTATATTGGCAATAATCTTGTTTTTCAATTATCGTGTTCCTTCTTATCTAGCGCAGTTTTTCCTGATAGACCTGCTTTCAAGGTTTATTTATCTGGGAATTGGATTCTTTGGATTTGTAATCTCTCTGTATGGTGCAGGATACACAAAAAAATCCGAAATCCGAAATCCGAAATCCGAAATAAAGAACGAAAAGTTCTCTATTAGTGATGTAAATAAGTTTTTTGCATACTTCTTTTTGACTTTGGGTTCTGCCTTTACAGTTGCGGTTGCTAACAATCTTCTATTATTACTTGTATTCTGGGGATTTCTGGGAGTAACTCTTTACTTGATGATACAGCAAGGTAGAGAGGGTGCCAATGAAGCAGCAAAGAAATCACTTATAATCATCGGGGCATCGGATTGTTTTTTGATCCTCGGAATTGGAATTATATGGCAGCTTACCCATACACTCAATATAACAGAAATTTCTCTTCCCACCCATTATTCACTGTTGATTTCTGTTTCCTTTATCTGTTTTGCTATTGCCTCTTTTGCCAAGGCTGGCAATATGCCGCTTCATACATGGATTCCACCCACTGCTGCTACTGCTCCTATTCCGGTGACTGCTTATCTACCAGCATCACTGGACAAGCTTTTGGGGATTTATCTCCTGGCAAGGTGTGTTATATCCATCTACATGGTATCACCAGGACTTTCTTCATTTCTAATGATTTTTGGTGCATTAACTATAATCTTTGCGGTATTTATGGCTATGATACAGCATTCGGGGAGAAAATTACTATCCTATCATGCAGTTTCGCAGGTGGGTTATATGGTGCTTGGAATTGGAACGGGTAATCCAATAGGAATTGCTGGAGGGCTTTTCCATATGTTCAACCACGCAATTTATAAGTCCTGTCTCTTTTTAGGACTAGGTGAGGTTGAAAAGAATACCGGGACTGACGACCTGGATAGTTTAGGCGGACTTGCAGGGAAAATGCCCCTTACTCTATTTACTATGCTTACCGCTTCTCTGGCAATATCTGGTATCCCCCCATTAAATGGATTCTTCTCAAAGTGGTTGGTGTATCAAGGAGTTATAAATACATTTGGTAGTCGTAACGCATTTATTCCCGCTTTATGCCTGGTTGCTGCTTTATTTGGTAGCGCACTTACATTAGCCAGTTTTATGAAACTCATCCACTCAATATTTTTGGCAAGAAAATCAACTCGCTCTTCCCTCATCGCTCCTCACTCCTCGATTTTTTTAATAATTCCCCAGCTTATTCTTGCTGTAGCCTGTATAGCTCTTGGTATTTTTGCCTATCCTCTGATTATTAATCCAGTATTCAAGAGAATATTACCATTTGAGACAGTAGGAATATGGAGACCAGAGTTGACAACCGGACTGATAATTGTGGGGATACTCCTGGGTTTTTTGATCTATGGCATTTCAAAGGTAAAGGTGAGGATTACACCTGAATTCATAGGTGGTGAAAAAATTAGATCTGATATGAGAGTTTCAGGAACAGATTTCTATCTAACAATTAGTGAGATACCTATATTTGAAAGGATTTACAGCGCGGCTGAGAGGAAACTCTTTGATATTTATGAGATTTTTAAAACATGGGTCTTCTTCTTTTCAAGAAGACTTAGACTTGCTCACACAGGCTCATTACCCTTTTATATACTCTGGATTGTGATAGGTTTAGCCATAATTTTGGTGATAATGTGAAACGTGAAATGTGAGATGTGGAATGTGGAATGTGAAAGGTGTAGTGTGAAAGGTGTAGTGTGAAAGGTGTAGTGTGAAAAGTGTAATGTGGCAGGACATTTAACATAAAACATTAAACATTTAACATGTAATGCGATGTTGGAGATTTACTTGTTGGGCATATTGATGATTTTGGGCGCGATCCTTGCCATCTGGTTGCCAAATCTTATGGCAGCTATTATATCTATGGGTATAGTTGGATACAGCCTTGCCCTATCTTTTATGTTCTTGGGAGCGCCAGACCTGGCAATAGTGCAGATTATTGTAGAGACTATGTCTCTTATAATACTTATTGCAGCGATTATAAAGACAACAGAGAAAGATACTCCTGATGAAAAGAAACTTTCCAGAGCAGTACTCTATATAGGAAGTACCGCGTTCTTTGTAGTATTTCTATTGATGTCCATTAAGGTTTTCTATCAGTTACCCCCATTTGGGAATCCTGCTTTGAGAATGGCATCTGATTATATTGCATCAGGATTCGAAAAAACAGGTGCTCCCAACCTGGTTGCTGCTGTTATCCTTAATCTCAGAGGATATGATACTCTTGGAGAGGTAACCGTCTTGTTTGCTGCAGTTGTTGGGCTTGTGGTGGTTCTGAGAAAGACAGGTAGGAAGAGATGAGTGAGATTGTTAAAACAGTATCAAGGATATTTGCTCCGCTGATTATTATCTTCGGTATATATGTTACCCTCCATGGTCATCTCACACCCGGAGGAGGTTTTGCTGGAGGGCTCGTTATAGCGGGGGCAGTGATTCTCCTTGTGCTGGCATATGGAGGCGGGATAGAAAGACTTACGCGAGAGAGAACGACTACATCCAGGCTGGAGTCATCCGGTATTTTGCTTTTCTGGTTTGTGGCAGTCCTTGGGCTTGTAATAGGAGGAATATTTTTCCTTAATATTATGGGTAAAGGCATTCCCTTCGCGATATTCAGCGCGGGTATCATACCAGTTTGTAATATAGCAATTGCCATAGAAGTTGGTGGGGCTATTTCTACTATACTATTGGCGTTGGTACTGTTTAAGAGGGATAAAAAATGAAAGGTGGAAAGTGTAATGTGTAATGTGGGATGTGAAAGGTGGAATGTGTAAGGTGGAATGTGTAATGTGTAAGGTGTAAGGGGCATTTAACATTTAACATAAAACATTTAACAGTTGGAATGGTTTATATTCTGCCAATCATACTTTTCTTGGTGGGTCTTTTTGGTGTTCTCGTGAAGAGGAACCTTATTAAGATTATCATCTCGGTCAGTATAATGGATTACGCACTATTCCTGCTGCTCGCCATGATAGGTTATAGGAGTGAGGCTATGCCTCCAATAGAAGTTAAGGGAATAGAGTATGTGAAATTCGTTGACCCCTTACCCCAGGCATTGGTTCTCACAGCAATCGTAATTGGACTTGCAACAACAGCTCTGCTTGTAGGAATAGCCATCAGGATTTATCAGAAATATGGAACATTTGATATTGAGAAGATAAGGAAGTTGAAAGGGTAGGAGAATGTGAAATGTGAAATGTGGGATGTGAAATGTGAGATGGATAAGGGAAAAGAAGAAAAATACAAGGATTTTACATTTGATTTTGAAAAATTAGATGTTTATCAGCTTTCATTGAAATTTATTTACAAGTTGATAATGTTATCTAGGAATCTTCCTCCTGAACTGCGATTTTCTTTAGGGGACAATGTTATTCGAGCAGGTATGTCCATAATTAATAATATTGCTGAAGGAAGCGGAAAAAAATCTCCAAAAGAAAAAAGACGATATTATGGAACAAGCCTTGATTCTGCCCGTGAGTGCATTCCCACGATAACTGTTGTTCATGGAGAAGGTCATATCACCGATGAGTACAAAGATGAATTGAGAGGCGACTGTTTGGAAATTTGCAATAAGATGGCTAAATTGATCCAATCTGTGTAAATGACATTTAACATTACACATTTAACAATGAATATTATCCCACTATTTATTGCTTTGCCACTTTTCGGGGCTTTTATACTCTCTTTAGCAAAACCCAAGAGAGCAGGAGATATTTTAGCTAATCTTATCAATCTCTTTCTCCTTGTTCTATCATTTCTCCTTCTGCGCTACGGGACTCTTGTCTATAAGATAGGTGGTTGGGAACCTGTTAATGGAATACCGATTGGAATATACTGGGTTAAGGATGGACTCTCGACGCTTATGCTTATTATTGTGAATCTTGTTGCCTTAATAGCGACGATATTTTCAGTAGATTATATGGAGAAATTTACCGAGAAAAATAGGTATTATTGCCTGTTTTTACTTATGTTAGCTGGTATGAATGGAGTTATATTATCTGGTGATATGTTTAACCTGTTTGTCTTTTTGGAAATTGCTGCTATTTCTTCTTATTCATTGGTTGCTTTTGGAACTGAATCCGAGGAACTTGAGGCTGCCTTTAAATATCAGGTTATGGGAACTGTCGCATCAAGTTTTATTCTTTTGGGAATTGCCTTGTTATATTCATATACAGGAACGCTCAATATGGCAGATATGGCAAGGGTTATAGCAATTAAAAATTCAGAATCAGGTATCATGAATTCCGTATCCTCTATTTCCCATTTCCAATTAGTAAGCTTTGTCTGTGGATTGTTTATAATGGGATTTGGAATGAAGGCAGCAATTATGCCGTTTCATGCCTGGCTACCAGATGCCCATCCATCAGCACCAGCACCTATCTCGGCAATGCTGTCAGGGGTCTTAATAAAAGTTTTAGGCATCTATGCTATGTTTCGCATTATCTTTAATGTCTTTGGAATGACCGCCAAGCTTTCTAATATCTTGATGGTATTAGGTGCTCTATCTATAATGGGTGGAGTAATTCTGGCGATAGGGCAATGGGATTTCAAGAGACTTCTGGCGTACCATAGTATATCACAAGTTGGCTATATAATCTTGGGATTGGGACTTGGCACTCCATTAGGAATTTTAGGTGGATTATTTCATCTCCTAAATCACTCTGTGTTTAAATCACTTCTGTTTTTGAACTCCGGGGCGGTAGAATATGCTACTAACAATAGAGACCTCAAACGAATGGGAGGGTTAAATAAAA
>DAOUSS010000225.1 GCA_030627085.1 Candidatus Stahliibacteriota bacterium
AAAGGCTTACGCCTTAATTCCAAAGGCTTACGCCTTAATTCCAATCCGTTGTTGTTATTCTTTTTTCAACAGGGAACTTAAGAGAATGAAAGAGAAACAATCCCTGTTAAATTATTTCTTTTTGATTTTTGATATTTGATTTTTGATATTTCTTATGTGGTTTATTCTATTCTCCCGCTTCAAATACTGCACCACAGCCAAGGTCAAGGAAATTTTTTCCCCATGCCTCCCGAAATAGTTCTATTGGTCTTCCTCCCGTGCAGTGACTTGGGGCAATCTTCTCAACGCCCAATCCCTTTAAGTCATTGATAATCTTTTTAACCTCTTTCTCAGAATAAGCCATCAGATGAAATCCTCCCAACACCAGATATATATTTTTATTTAACAATTCCTTTGCCTTTTTCACTATATTCACTATTCCGGGGTGTGCACAGCCCGTAACGACGATGAGACCCTTTGGGGTATCAATAATCAAAGACTGTTCTCTCATCCATATTCCTCCCAGTTCACCGGTTGAGTAGATATTATCACAAATCTTCGTGTGTTTTTGCACTGAAATAAATTTCGCTCCCGTCTTTTTTATTCTGTTTTTGAAATCCCCAGGAAAGGATGCGGGTAGATAGACAACAATATTTTTATTCTGCTCGAGAAGGCTCCATAAACCACCTACATGGTCTGCATGAATATGGGAAAGGACCACAATATCAATATTCTTTGGGTCGATTTTCAACTTTCTCATATTACCAAGTAAGATTGAGCCTATCCCACCCGTATCAAATAGAAGATTTTTGTCTTTCAAGTCAATAAGACAGGAAAAGCCCCAGGCAGTGGTCAAATTTTCGTTATATGGGACATTGTTGTAAACTATAGTAAACACGAGACTATCCTCAATGGACTGAAAAAGAAACGAAAGTAAGAATAGATAAATCATTTTCTTCTTTTAACAGGGAATTTAAGAGATCTGAAGAGATTTCTGAACTTATTTAAAGATTATTTAAAGAATTGTTTTCTTTATTTATCTGTGTACATCTGTGTTTACCCTGTTAAATAAGTCAAAAATAAAAGTCACCGCATTTCTAAAATGGTTTTTATTTAACAGGGTTTATCTGTGGTTTGTTCGTGATACCTTGCTCCCTGATACGAATCTTTCCTTACGAGTTCTTTATCTATACAGGATAGGATCTCGTGTTTCTTGAGATTCCACCTTGGAGAGACAAGGATACTTTCATCCAGGACATCACCCAATAGACGCTGAATAACCGCATTTTGAGGCAACAATTCAATTACATCTACAACAAGAGATAAATACTCATCAAACGAGAGGGTGTTAAACTTTCCCTCCCTGTAGTCCTCTGCCATCTTTGTATTCTCTATCACCTGAAGGTGGTGAATTTTCACTCCGTTAATTGGTAGATGTGATAGTATCCTTACAGTTTCAAGCATATCCTCCCTCGTCTCGCCGGGCAGACCAAGAATGATATGGACACAGATAAATATATTCCTGCCTGCGGTTCTATAAACTGCATCTTCAAATTGGGCAAAATTATGCCCGCGATTTATGAGACGAAGGGTTCTGTCATGGGCTGATTGTAACCCATACTCAACCCAGATGTGGTATTTTTCTGTGTAGGATTCAAGAAGGGAGAGCACCTCATCCGGCACACAGTCGGGTCTTGTCCCGATGCAGAGACCGAGGGCATTCTTATCTTGCAGTGCCTCATCGTATAATTTTTTCAAGGTCTTTATCTCTGCATAGGTATTTGTATACGGTTGGAAATAGACCAGAAACTTCCCCTTTTTTCTCTTTTTCCCAAGTTGTATCTGGTCATAGATGCTTATTTTTCCTCTCAAGGTGGGCGGACTGAAACTTGGGTTGTAACAATAGGTGCACCCACCATATCCGACCTTGCCGTCCCTGTTTGGACAGGTGAAACCAGCATCTACGGGCAACTTGTAGACCTTGCACCCAAATCTTTCCCTTAAGAATTGGTTGAATGTATAATACCGTTTCCCATTGAAGTTAGTGGAAATTTCATCCATCGGTGTTGAATTAAACACTGAACATCACCGAAAAACACCGAAATAAATATATAGTAAAACCAGCACTAATAAGATCTAAAATAAGTTTTTATAAATTCGGTGACTTCGGTGTTGAATTAACTACTGAATAGTGTATCAGACGATCAGAATATCAGTAGGAAGGAAATCAGGACATCAGTATATCAGGTTAGAGATGGTTTACCTCTGATACTCTGGTAATCTGATACTCTGCCTACTGATCCGCTGGTATCCTGATATACTTTGAAAGGTGATATCCCTGTCTGGAAATTGGACAACCGCAAGGGTTGTCCCTACAAACTCCCTCTCTCCTTGTTTGTATTCCCCTTTTTTCCTTAATAGTTTTCCCCTAACAGCTCAAAATATGCCCTTGGATGGGCGCAGGCGGGGCATTTCTCAGGTGCTTCAGTTCCCTCATGTATGTATCCACAGTTTCTACATCTCCACCTTACCACCCTTTCTCGTTTGAAAACCTTACCCTTTTCAAGGTTTTCAAGCAGAGCCAGATATCGTTTCTCGTGTTGTTTTTCTGCAACCGCTATTGCCCTGAACACATTAGCTATCTCTGGAAAGCCCTCTTCTTCTGCAACCTTAGCAAACCCGGGATACATCTTCGTATGCTCGAAGTTTTCCCCGCCGGCGGATGAGCTGAGATTTTCTTTTGTGTTTCCAATTACACCAGCAGGATATGAAGCAGCGATCTCCACCTCACTACCTTCTAACAATTTAAAAAGCCTCTTGGCGTGTTCTTTTTCATTATCGGCTGTTTCAAGAAATATACCAGCTATCTGCTCATAGCCCTCTTTCCTTGCCTGTGAGGCAAAGTAGGTATAGCGATTTCTCGCCTGCGATTCACCCGCAAAGGCTGTGAGTAGATTCTTTTCTGTTTTTGTCCCCTTCAAGCTCTTCAT
>DAOUSS010000249.1 GCA_030627085.1 Candidatus Stahliibacteriota bacterium
AGACTGGACAAATACAGTCCGCAGAAACCTCACAGAAACGAGCATCGAGCATCAAAAAATCGAGCTTCGTTACGAGCATCGATACCGATAAACGAGGAATGTAAAGGATTACGAATTTTGTGAAAGGCAAAACATCCTAAAAAGAAAGGAGGTGAAAAGAAATGACAAAGGCAGAACTCGTAGACAGAGTAGCCAGAGCAACAGGGCTGACCAAGAGGGCGTCTCTGCAGGCAGTGAATGCGTTTGTAGACACTGTCGCCGGCGCTCTTGCAAGGAATGATAAGGTCACTCTGGTAGGGTTTGGCACATTTGACGTGGCAACACGAAAGGCACGCAAGGCGAGAAACCCACGAACAGGACAGATAATCAATGTGCCCTCTAAGAAAGTCCCAAGATTTAGAGCGGGTACGGAACTGAAGAAAAAGGTAAGATAAGATGAGGAATGTGCCGAACATAAGGGGGAATGTAAAAATTTACATTCCCCCTTAATATTTACCGCGTCGTCTTCTATTTCACGCTGACCTTGTCTTGCTTTGTTAAAGCTGGCGAAATGTAGGATAAACAGGCGCAATGGAGTATTATATACCGATATTTAATATACTCCACGCTATTGTCAAAACTATTCCTACTCCGAATAAACATCCGCTCATTTTTCCCATGGAAGAGGATAATGGAGTTCTTGTTTCCTCTATACCATGCCTCCTCAAAGATTCAGCTACCTTTCCCTCGAATAATCCTGCAAATCCATCGGTTATTGCATCTCCTACTGCACCGCCAACAATAGCGCCCAACACCCCTGCAAAACTCGCACCTATAAGTGCCGCAATTCCAAGAATTCCCGTATCTATCATGCCAAATACAATATCTGCGCTAGTGGATTTTACCGTTCTGCCTGAGAGTTTTAACGGTATAAGCGGAATCAGCCCCAAGAGAATTACAACAGGCCCTATTAGCCTTACATGATATATTGTAAAAGAGATGACGAATACAATCACAATAGAAACCGTTGATACACTGATAAGCGCTGATATAAGTCCTTGCCTTTTCATATCATCCCTCTTCTTACTTTATCTGTGTTTACCTTGTTAAATAGTTACGAATGTTAAATAGTTACGAAGGTAAATGTTAGCAATCACTCATAGTGGTTTATTTAACAGGGTTCACCCCGTTAAATAAACCACTGTCGATGATTATTAAGGCTAATTTCATAACTATTTAACGGGGTAAATCTGCGTCCGATTTTGACAATACGCTGTGGAGGATTGTTTTTATTTCGGTTTTGCAAGCATAATTGTATTTCTTCTCTCCTCATAGTATCCTGCAAGCTCTGCCCCCAGAAGGATTATTATTGCCGTGTAGTACATCCACAGAAGTCCTATAAATACTCCACCCAGATTGCCATAGATTTTGTTAAACCCGGTAAACCTTGCTATATACCAGTCAAATATATATTTTGCAATCTCCCATGAGCATCCTGCAAATAATGCACCAATAAGTGCAGAACGACTTGACACAGGAACATGTGGCACAACTTTGTAAAACCAAAAGAGGAAGACAACTGTGATTACAAGAGAGACGAATATCCCTACTCCTCCCCAAAGCCAGGATATTCCTGAGATGTTTCGTCCCATAAGCTCAATATTTAGTGTACGCATAAACGAGATGAACGCAGTAAATCCAAACGATATTCCAAAGGCTATTATAAATATTGGAATAACCAGAAGTGACAGGAGTTTTCGCTTCCAGAATGACCACCTCTCTTTTACGTTCCATATTCTATCTATTGCCTGTATTGTTGCATCAAGGAAGAGTCCTGCACTCCAAATGAGGAATACGACACTGATAATCCCAACAGAGATTCTTCTATTTACGAGTCCATTGAGTAGCGCAACAACAGGCTGGGTTACCACAGGCATCCATGTCTCAAAAAAGTTTATCATCGCATTGTACACAATGTCTGAGGAGTGGGCGATGAATGTGAGAATGGTGGTTGCCAAAAGCAGAAGAGGAACTATTGACATGACCAGATAAAAAGAGAGAGAACCTGCAAGCAACATTCCACCATGGTCATAGGTAAATCTCTTTTGGATTAAAAAAAAGAAGCGATAAAACCTAGAGATAACAGAGCCCATCTTTTTTAGCTTATATTTAAGATTGAAATGCCTCTTCATTTATCTCAATTACTTTGAAATAAAACCTGTCCACATCATCCCAATAGCGACCAAGACAGGCTGTACAAAAATGTGATTTTCCCATGTTGCGGACAGGAATAAACCTTGTCCCTACAGTGTAGGGACAACTCTCGTGGTTGTCCGCAGGAGAGCTTTTAAGGTCGATTGTGACGGAGTTAAGGCGCCTGCCTGTCATACGACCCGTATGGGCGGTAGGCAGGTAAGCCTTTGGAATTAAGGCGTAAGCCTTTTATGGAGCACTATTGCATAGTGCTACCATTTATATAAAATCCTTACGGATTAACTCCACGGATTAACTCCAACTTACTGCACGGTTGTTTTTGTACAACCTGTGGAGGTTGCTCCTACCCGCCTCCTACCTATTTATCCTGCTTACCCTGTAGCGATAGCGTACGGGGTGGAATGTTACCTGTCCTGTGGAAGCGGAGTTATTCAACAGGGTAGCTATTCCACTGGGACTGCTTACTGGAACGAATCCCTGTCCGTGCAGTTCTAGACTACCAAGACCAGAAATATCCGAAAATTGTCACTCTTAATAAATATATCTTTACCC
>DAOUSS010000227.1 GCA_030627085.1 Candidatus Stahliibacteriota bacterium
AAGCAGACTATGATCCTCAAAGGATTTTCTTTCAATTTGAGAAAGAACAAGTTCTAACTTGACAGTTTATAGTATGTCTTTAATCCGCTTTTTTATTATGGTAAATATTTAGTGAAGGATGTCCTTTGTTGTTAACTCCAAGGAGTAGAGCAAGTAGCCGCACCCTTTAGGATGCGTATAAACGCAGGCTCTGAGCCTCGCGACTACCAAGATTGCTTCGCTCATAGCCAAAGGGGTTCACTGACTATTTACTTATTATTTAAAATTAGAGCAAACCCTATGTTATTTCAGGACTTGAGATGGAACTAAGGCGTATCTGGCGAGGGATGTATGTTGACCAAGTTTCAACTCTAATCAAAAATTAACGTTCAGATGGAGCTATAAACCCTTGAGTAAATCTCTTCTGAAAAACCAAAACAAGTATCACTGGCACGATTATAGATATAACTGACCCTGCTGCCATCACTCCAAATGAAGTTATGTAAGATCCTTTCAGCATCGCAAGTTGAGTCATCAGAGGCCTGGTAGAATGACTATGGGTTAGTACCATTCCAAAGAGCATCTCATTCCAAACCCAAATAAACTGAAAGAGAAAAGCTACAACTAACGCTGGCATGGAAAGAGGCAATATTACTTTCCTATAAATCCCGAAATATGACAATCCATCTAATTTTGCAGCATCCAATAGCCAGTCTGGAAGCGTCAACATATAATTTCTTATGAGAATGGTAGCAAATGGAATACATATTGATGTATAGACAAGTATTAAACCTGTCTTGGTGTTGAAAAGCTTAAGACTAGACAAAATCTTCAAATCTGGAACCAAGTACATCTGGAAAGGAAGAAAAGTTCCTATTAATGCAAGGTAAAAAACTGTATTCTTTCTCCTAAATTTCATCTTAGTAAGTGGAAATGCAATCAGACTTGCAAGAAATACAGCGATTGTTGGAGATATAGAGGAATAAATTAAAGTATTAAAAAATGATTTGCTCAATTTCAATGTTATCCATGCAGTAGCAACATTTTCCCAAAAATGGATCTCTGAAAAAGATGGAAAGGACCAAAACGGTAGATATAAAATCTGTTTTTCACTTTTTAAACAGGTAAGTATAACTGATAGGAGTGGAAGTATCCAAATAGCAAAGAACACTATCAAAATAAAATACACTAAAATTCTTCTTATTCTCATTTTAGCTCATCTCTCAACTTTAATTGCTGAATAACCCGAGGTACCCATGGCAACTCCCAAGACAATGACCATCGAAAAGAAGGCTAAAGCACTTGCATACCCTATGTTTGATGCAACAAATGCTTCCTTATACATTGTAATATTCAAAACTTCAGAGGAGCGGTATGGTCCACCTTCGGTCATTACCCAAATCAAGCCAAAATTATCTTGAAAGGCGTACAGTACACTCCAAATAAATATCAATATAGTGAATGGCCTAAGTAGAGGAAAGATTATCTTTCTAAGCCGATGAAAGCCTGTGGATCCATCCAGGTTCGATGCATCTATAATCCCCCGTGGAATGGAAGTCATACCTGCCAGGTAAACAATTGCGCAAAAGGGAGTCCTTACCCACCAAGATGAAATAATTAAGGAAATTGTATTTAATGGCCAGCTACAGAGCCAGGGTCTTTGTAAAAACCCTAAGCCTATTGTGCTCAAAAATAGATTCAAAAGACCAAGTTTAAAATCAAGGACAAAAGTAAATATATAGCCCAATGCTACTGGCGCAACAGCAAAAGGTATCCAAAGTAGACCAGCAAAAATCCATTTTCCCTTCAGTTCGCCACTCAAAAGGTAAGCGAGTCCCAGTCCAATAAACATCGGTGCAAGAGTCACTCCCGCAACCCATATCACGTTATTTAGTAGGGCTCTTTGATACCTGCTTATAGTGAAAATCTTTATAAAATTGTCTATGCCTACAAACCTAACTGGTCCATGAAGATCCCAGTTACAAAAACTTAGATAAGTAGAAAAAAATATCGGCCCAAGAAGAAAAATTGAAATAAAGAGAAAAGGCACGAATAAAAAAGAAAAAATTGACTTAGACTCACCTCTCATTTAGGCTTCCTTTAAGTTAGATGATAGAAATTATTTTATCCACTTGACAATAGATAAAAAATCAGATTTCGTATCCCTACGTCTCTTTACACCCGTCTTCAGGTTACCTGAAGACGGGTGTAAAATCATCCATAATTTACAACAATCCTATCATTTACTTAGAACCGTACTTCTTCCAATATGATTTATTAGCTTCTTCAACTTCTGCCAGTAGAGTATCGAGTTCCTCTGGATAAGCTAATATTTTCTGTGCCGCACTAATAAATTCACCTCTAACGTCAAATTCTTTTATTGGTGCAGCTTCCCAGTAACGTAACAGATATCTATATCCTTTTGCCTCTAAATCCTCATGCATTTTCCGTATAGTCAAAGGTAGATATTCCATAGAGCATTCTGTATTCCAAGGTACCCAGTTTTGCATTCTGCACAGCTTTTCAATTGCTTCAGGAGATAATAACCACTTTAAGAGTTTTTTTACTTCTTCGGGATGCGTAGTGCCCTTATTTGCTAATAAGGGGCCAATCTCTAAAGTACACGATTGTTTTTCTATTGTTGGATCGATATTGGGTAGCATAAACATTCCCCAGTCTTCGTAACCCTCGGCTTTCAAGAATCCCGTGATCCACTCCCCATAATACAACATTGCTGCCTCGTGATTGGCCAGCATGCGAATCGATGTTGGAACTTCAGTTGGAGAATCGAGTGTGAGTATGTAATTCGGATCACCGAGGTATCCCTTCTTGTTCAGATCAATTATTATCTGAAAAACCTCTTTCATTTCAGGATCAGTGTAGCTTGCTTTGCCAGCATTTAACTTTTCATACCAATCTGGATATAGGCGGATTGCAATCTCATCAGGAAAAATAAAACCTTGCCAACTCGCCCATCC
>DAOUSS010000231.1 GCA_030627085.1 Candidatus Stahliibacteriota bacterium
AATAAAATAAAAATGTCTTTCTCTGTGAACCGAAGGTCGCCGTGAGGCAACTCTGTGGTTTTATACTTTCTTATGCAATCAAGAAAAAAAGGAAGGATTTAACAGGGATTGCCTGCCTGACGCCTGCCTGCCGGTAGGCAGGGCAGGCAGGAAAGAGAATCTAAGAGATAAAAAACCTGTCTAAAAATCTTGGTGTCTTTGTGGTTTTCTCAACAATTTCTCAAAAAAAAGTTGACAAATCAGAAAAAATCTGGTATAATATACTAATTGAAATCATCTCGGATTATGAGCTAATAAACCATTCACCCTGTTAGATAATTTCATATCTAACGGGGCAGGGATTACACCTACCTACCGTCAGGCAGGCAAGATTAGCACAAGATGTTAAAGACCAGAGACACAAGACCAAAGACATAAGACCTTTTATATCCTCTCGTCCATTCGTTTGTTATTTTAGTCTGTGGTCTTCGGTCTGTAGTCTTCAGTCTGAATATATAATCTGTGATCATCTGTGGTTACCCCATCTTTTGAATTTATCTTTAACTGGAAGGAGTTATGCGAACAAAGAAGGATGTATTGAAAGAGGCAGAAGAAAGAGGAATAAAATTTATAGACCTCTGGTTTTCAGATGTATTGGGATGCATCAAAAATATATCAATTCCGAAGAAAATGCTTTCAAAGGCTATCTCGGAAGGAGTCTGGTTTGATGGTTCATCTATAGAGGGATTTGGTAGAATCTGCGAAAGTGATATGTATCTTATGCCAGATATTGATACGTTTGTCCCTCTTGGGGATGAAGAACCGAAATCAGCGAGAATAATATGTGATGTGTATTCACCAGACCATTCTCTATTCCCTGATGACCCAAGATATGTTCTTAAAAGAGCACTGGAAATTGCGTTAGAGAGAGGCTATCACTATAATGTTGGAGCGGAGCTGGAATTCTATCTCTTTTTGAGAGACGAAGGGATGGCTCCCTTGTTTTACGATAGAGTAGGATATTTCGATCTGGAGGGCGATCTTGCCTTGAAAATGAGAAAAGAGATTACACAGGACCTTGAAGCCATTGGAATTGATGTTGAAGCTGGGCATCACGAAGTAGGAACAGGTCAACACGAAATAGATCTTAAATTCACAGATGCACTCAGAATGGCTGACAATATAATAACAGCAAAGGCAGTGATAAAGCGTGTCGCGGAGAAACACGGAGCACTTGCAACATTTATGCCTAAACCTGTTTTCGGTAAACCCGGTAATGGGATGCATCTTCATCAGAGTATCTTTGTAAACGGTGAAAATGCATTTGCAGATAGGAGTGACAAATATGGATTGTCCGAACTTGCCTATAATTTTCTCGGAGGGCAGCTCACACATGCCAGAGAGATATGCGTACTTCTCGCCCCGACTGTCAATTCTTACAAGAGACTTGTTTCAGGTTTCGAAGCGCCTGTATATGTGTGCTGGGGACAGATGAACCGCTCTGCTCTTATAAGAGTGCCGAGAATGAGCAAGGGAAAATTGGATTCAGCGAGACTCGAAATGAGATGTTCCGACCCTACTGCAAATACCTATCTTGCATTTGCATCTCTTCTCATGGCAGGGTTAGATGGTGTAGATAGGAAACTAACTCCACCACCGCCGCGTGAGGATAATCTTTTCAAATTAGATAGCGAGTCTTTAAGCGGGATATCAGCTTTACCGAGATCCTTATTTGAGGCACTGGAAGAACTTGCAAATTCAGAGATTATAAAGAAGACGCTGGGGGAGGGGCTTACAAAAAGGTATTACAGCATAAAGAAAGGGGAATGGGAGGAATACTCCATTCAGGTCTCAAACTGGGAGGTTGAAAAGTATACAAGTATATATTGAGACTTAAGAAATATATTATATTGCTATATTCCTATGGCTTTTATATTAGCATGTTTTCTTGTGTCTACGCCATTAGATTCTTTATATGAGGTCGACAAACAGGATAGATGGCTATCAGAAGATAAATTTGAACATATATTTTTCTCCTCGTTCCTTTTGGGTTTATCGTACTGTTTATATCGCAATGAATTGAATAAATCCGATGCAAGTGCAAGACAAGTTGGAATTGGGATTGCCCTATCTATAGGGATATCAAAAGAGTTGTACGACCTTGCAGATAGAGGAAATCCAAGTTTCAAAGATATTCTTGCAGATATCGTTGGTATTGTGATCGGGATTTTGGTTTTTACATAGCATGAAATTGGCAATAATATTACTTGTTATTATTTGTCTTTTATTTCTGTTTCTTTTATTTGGTAACAGGATTACGATAAATCTATTCAAACAAGGGGCACAAAATCTTTCAAATATACTCCTTGTCAACGCATCCCCTGAAGATAGTTCAAGGATTATACTTTTACAGGACAAATTGGTAGCTGCCTTTAAGAAAGGAATGCTTGGACAAGATAAGTTAAAGAGTCTTGCTGCAATAGTTGATACTGCAATGATTGATAGCATAATTTCAAATGAGGAGAGAGAGAGTATCCTTCAATTTATTAAGTCACTTGTTATGAAAGAAACCACAGAGGTCATTCACCCCGTTAGATGTTTACTATCTAACGGGGCAGGGAGTAAAATTAATTCTCTGTGCTCTCCAAAAGAAAAAAAAGGACGCAGATGAACGCTGATTTACACGGTTTTTTATCTTTTCTTTTTGCGATTTGAAACCCAAAATTTATAATTCCTTAACATCAGATAATCTCTGAGTTAAAGACACTTTGTGTTCTTTGTGGTTTAAAAAAGATGGGATAAAGGGATTGGTTTTATAGAGAGGTCACAGAGGGAAGAAAGGGGAAGAGAGATGAGAGATGAGAGAGAAGGGATAGATGATTTCTCACCCTTCGCTTTTCCCTCTTCGCTCTTCACGAAGTGCTCTCTGTGGTTAGGTTTTTGACAA